>NZ_AUAG01000012.1:0-97969 GCF_000428605.1 Thioalkalivibrio sp. ALE19 | reverse complement strand
TTGGGGTGTCGTGGTGGTGAAAAGACCCTACGGAAATTGTGTGCGAGCGCGCACAACCATGAGAGACGAGCGGGATTTGCCGGAGATCGCGGGGGGAGGCTGGACCGTGTGCGCATGCGCACACCACTACTCGGCGGTGGTCTCCCCGGTGTAACGACGCTTCCAGGGGTGACAGCACAAAAAAACCGCCTGTGCGCACGCGCACAAGCGGCTGTCCTCCTGAGAGGCTAACCTTTTAGCCGCCGGCCGAACCGGTCTGGCCGATCCGCCACAGAATGGCGGTTCTTAAAACCGAAGACGCGCTGAGATCCAGGATCAGGGGAGGGTCCTGGTGCAGCCCGTAATACGCGCTCCGAATGGCCGCCGCCAAAGCGCGATCCAATGTTTCAGGGTCCAGTTTGAACCACTCTTTGGCCGGATCCATGACCCGCATGCATTCTGAATCCACGACAATCCGTTGCCAGCTGGAATCGGGATCCTCTTCGGATTGTGCTGCCTCTTCATCCTCTTCGCAGTCGGGGATGTAACGCTTCGATCGCCAGTATTCGGTATCGAGAAAAGCATCAAGCGTATCCTTCATCCAGATGCTTTTTTCTTTGAGACCATAGCCGCGGGTCGTCATGTCGACGCGCATGTTCTTTTGTGCCTTCTTCGGCACCATAACGCTGATCTGGACCGGCTCACGCGCAGCTTTTCGGGAGCCGAACACCTCTGCGGCTGGAACATCCATCTTGGCCTTCATCCCATGTCCTCCTTGAAATGCGCAAGAGCCCGGCGGAAGGCGTCCGCCGCCTCACCTGCATCGGTCCAATCCACCGTGTTCAGCGAAAGAGAATCCCTTGCGTCATCACTCAGCGCGTTCTCGATCATTGCACCCAACGCCTGGATTTCATCGGCTTCAATCTGGAGGCTCAACGTGCTTTCCCGGCTCGATGCCACCGAAGCGCGCTGACCGCGTTTCTTGCTGGACGAGGGCTCCTGATCTCCGTTGGTCTTGCCGCCTGCATCCTTGTGCGCGTGCGCACGATCTTCGTCTTGCGGGGTCGAAGTAGGGTGCTGCGAGTTATCGGCGCCCTCATCCCGTTGCGTCGTCTGCCCGGTACCTTCATTGTTGGGCCGATCCTGGGATTCAAGCTCCTTGATGGCTTTTTCCACCTTGTTGAAGGAATCCAGCTCGCCGGTAGCAACCCGTTGTCGGATGCTGTCAGGCGCCTCAAGAACGGTCATGTACCGATAAGCCAGTCGCCGATCGAAGTGCAGAAGTGACATCAGCGACTTCGCGGACAGCTGCCAGTCCGGGGAAGCCGCTCTTTTCGATTCGGCGATGTATTCGATGGCTTCGACCCGTTCGGCCAGGGTCAAATCTTCACGCGCCAGGTTTTCCATCAACGAGGTCACTGCACTACGCAGCATATCCTCGGTATTTTCCGCATCGACGCGGCGATGGAGAGCCCGGATGTGCCGGCGGCCCAGTAGCACATGGGCAAGATACCGGCGCTCGCCCGCGAGCAGTTCGTACTTGCCGTCATCCGAAAACCGGACAGTGATCGGCGAGATCAGACGATCAGCATGGATCGAACGCGCGAGCAGAAGCAGGCGCTCGAATGCTGTGCGCATGCGCACATCCGACATCTCCTGGATCAGCGAGTCGGCCTGATCCAGAACCTCCGCATCCGCCGCTTCTTTAACGTCCCGATCGAGGTTACGTCGGGCCTGGTCCGCAACCTCTTGCACATCTTCCAGGCCCATCGGAAGGGAACGCGGATTATTGGGATTGAGCCGAATCTGGTCTACACGGAGGGATTGGAGTTCGCCTTCGCCCTGATGTTCTTCCTGCGCGAGCTCGCGCGCGACGCCGCTACCGATGGAGTTCTCACCGGTGACACCTTCAAGCGAAAAGTGGCGACGGCGGGTTCGTTTGCTTTCAGCCATTACGCCTCCTGCATCCGATCGATCATCATGCCGCACACCGCTTCCATCTGTTCCCGCTCTTTGGGGTAATCCGAGCGGAGGAAGATGGACATGGATTTGGGCAGCATCAGTTCTTTATAGCCGACCCAGTCACCGAGAATCTGCGGGAGCATGAGTGGGCCCAGGTCCGGATCCGATTCCAGCATTTCGTGAACGCTTCGATGCAGCCGGGTTTGTCGTTTGTACTTATTGACCAAAATACCCAGCAGTTTCAGTTCGTCACCATCGGTGCGCTGGTTGTTGGCATTTGTGCGTACGGTCAGCATGCCGCGGATCCCGTCGATTGACGGCGATTCCATTTCGGTCGGGAGCAGCATGTGCGTGCTCGCATTCGCCGCCGCTTGAACCAAAGGCCCACGCGAGGGGCGTGTGTCCAGGATGATTAGATCGTACTCCTCCTGAATCGCATCAAGCAGAAGGAATTTGCGTAGCCAGTGAACCACCTGGTCGTAGACATCCTCCCGCTTCACGTACTCGATGTCCTGCAGGTTCGCCGAATGCCCCGGCATGATGTCGAGATTCGGGTATTCCGCTTTCTCGCCGTTGACGTCCTGGTATTCGGCGCCGTAGGGCAGGGCGAACCCGTATTTCCAGATATGCGATGCGTCGCTTCGGCCGCCGACCTCGATTAGATCCTCGTCCCCGTCGTAGTAGTCGGGATGGATCGGAGGGGCATATTCGTTCGCATCATGCTCCGAAGGGCTCATGTCCAGATAGCGACGCGACAGGTTCGTCTGCGGATCGAGGTCCACCAGCAACACGCGCATGCCCCGAATAATGGACGCGTATTCGGCTAGGTGCTTGGAAATGAAAGTTTTTCCGACGCCTCCTTTTTGGTTGCCAACCGTCAGGATTTTCGCTTGCTTTCGCGCCATCGATTGCTCCTCTTGAGTCGCTTGCACCGCCAACCGTGGCGGTGCATGATTGTTCTGGCAGAAAAACTATCCTAGTTGTTCAAGCTGTGCAAGCAGGGATCAGGCGAGCGGGCAGGTCAGAGTGGTGTGGACAGGGGTAAGCTGTCTATGTAGTGTGTTCTTACAGACACGGCATAGACAATGTTGGGCAGCCTGAAAGATTCGCGAAAACAATGGGTTATCGAGGGGTAGGTGCCCGAATTTGTGCGAAAGGTACCGACGTCTGTGCTGAAAGGATCCCGGGATTGTGCGAAGGGTGACCGGATTTGTGCAGAGGCAACGAGCGGCTCCGGAGTCAAAAAGAGACAATGTAAGCCATTGAATATAAAGGCCTAAAACAACAGAACGGAGCACGTTAAGGGCTTGCAGCAAGCCAAAGGTGCCCGGATTTGTGCGAAAGGTGCCCGGATTTGTGCGGGGCGGCGGTGGGATCTGATTGGGCTGTAAGTGCCTGAAAATAAGCCCTTGCGTTTGGTGTCTTGGGGGTGGAAGAGATCCAAGAAGCCGAAAAGGTGACCAGATTTGTGCGCAGCTGCTTTGAAATTTTATGAATCAATACAGCAAGTTACGGGATCTCGGTATGAGCGTTGACGAAGCGGACCCCCAAAAGCCGATCCTCTACAAGCACACCGGCGTGATCCATGTCTCGGCTGATCTGACCGGGATGGCGAGGCGCACGTACAACGCCCTGCTACTGCACGCCCAGCCTCGACTACGCGAGGTCCTTACGCACGAGATCCATCTTTCCGAGCTCGCTCAGAAGCTCAGTTACGCCTCCCGGAATCGACAGCACCTCATTGATACGCTATATCTGCTGCGCGATACCAAAGCGCGGTTCAACGTTCTAGGGAAGGCCAAGGACGACTCATGGGTGCAGATGACCGGCTCACTACTGGCCGAGATCGGGATCTCCGATCGTTCCGTGTGTCATTACTCGTTCGGCCCCAATATGGCGGAACTCCTCGCCAATCCGTCCATCTATGCCCGACTGGATCTGGCTGTCCAGAATCGCTTGACGCTCAAGCATGCGATCATCCTCCATGAATATTATCTGGACGAGCTAACAACGTACCGATCCCAGCGAGAGATCGAGGTCCCAATCGAGGTCTATCGTGAGCTTTTATGCTTGGGCGAGACCCACAAAAAATTCAAGCAGCTGAAAGCAAAAGTGCTGAAACCGGCCCACGAGGACCTGCGCTCCAACGGTGACATCATCGCCACGGAAGTCGAGCAGATTCGTCGAAGCCGCGCGGTCAAAAGCCTACGTGTGCGGATCGAGCGAAAGAAGAGAGGAGAGAAAGGCGAGCTGCCAACTGGGGGCGTTCAGGCGATTCCAGCGCAAGCCATTGATCAGGCAGATGGTCTCATTACCGCCCTGGTTGAGCGGGGGGTCCATGAGGTGGCGGCGCGAAAGCTGGTGGAAGATTATTCTTCCGCGCAGGTCCAGGGGAATATCGAGTACGCTGATGCGGCAGCGGCTCGCGGGGAAATCGGTGGAGCAGGGTATTACGTATCCGCAATCCGTGAGGATTATGCCAGAGTCAGTAGCCGGCGTAGCCAGGGTAGGGCGCCAGTCCAGCAGGACGCGGAGGACGACGTACGCAGAAAGGCTGAGGACTACATGCGGCGTATGTCGAGAAAGGAGAAGCTGGCTGTAATGGAGCAATCCGGGATCTTTAAGTCATCGGAAGTCCCTGAGAACCCGGATGTCCAGATGAGACTCCAAATGTACTTAGAGCGCGAGCAGCCATGGCTGAGGGGAACCCGATAGTCGACTTCCTCCGCTGTGGGGAGGAAGTCAACAGTCCTCCCGAATCAGTACCTGCTCGTCCGCGAGTTCCTCCGTCGTGCGGCTGCCTTCATCGTCTGGCGCGGCGAGCTCGCCCTCGACAGGCGTTTTCTCGTCGACATCAAGTGAATGTTCGGTACCGGAACCCGCGATCACTCGATTGCCCCCGCGGCGCTTAGCCTCATACATACGCATGTCGGCATTTCGCACCAGTTCGCGCCAGTTATCCCCGTCGGTCGGGTAGACCGCGACCCCCACACTGGCCGTGATCGGCAAGCGATCGGGGCGGAGACCGAGACCCTGACGGGATATCCGGTCCAGCACTACCTGCACGCCGTGCGAATCCGCTCCCGGTAGCAGGATCAAAAACTCCTCGCCACCCCAACGTACAACGGAGTCGCCGGCCCGAAGGGTTGTACGCAGCGATTCGGACACGGCTCGTAGGGTTTCATCACCAGCCTTGTGGCCGAAACTGTTATTGACCTCGGAGAACTTGTCCAGATCGACGAACATGATTACGACGCTGGCAATCCTGTGGCGGGTGGACCGTTCGAGCATCATTTCGCCAGCCCGGCGCGTCAGGCAACCCGTGAGCTCATCGTAGTCCAGCTGCCGGATAATCTCGTGCATGTATCGCACCTGGACGACCGAGGCAAAAATCGCGATACCCCCGATCAGCGATAGCATCCATATCCGTTCTTCCACGGAAAGTACGGCGCCAATGGCGGTCGTCTCAGGAGCAGAGCCCAGGGTGAAGAGGGTCAAAAGGAAGCCCGGGATCGCGGTCATGGTGGCTTCCGGGAGGGTAAGCGGGAACAGGGCGACCAGAGCCACCATAACCAGCGGAAGAAGCGTGTAGGAAAGCGCGATCGTTCGCGAAATCTCATCGGGGGCGATGCTGCTCAGTGTCAGCACTGAATACAGATGGAACGCCGAGAGAATCGCGACCACCATCCCGACCGAGGCCCAGACTTCCTTCAGTGACCGTGGGTTACGAACCATCAGCCCTGACAGGAGGGCGATCGCCACCAGCATTCGCGCCATGCCCATCTGCAAGGCTTCACGTTCGGGCAAAGTGGCGATGTCGACCACAATCCAGGCCGGTGTCAAAACACCGATCAGAACGGCCAGGAGGTTGAGGCGCCATACCGCCTCCCGAACACGACTGCGCTGCAACGTCTCGGGGTGCGTTCGGGGGTCGAGTAGTACGCGGGCCTGCGAACCCAGCACCGCGATCTTGGAAAGCCATTGGTGGGACATCCCTGTCCTCCTTGTCAATCAGGCAGTTTGTGCGAGAGTTGTTCCCGAGTTTGTCGCGGTTTGCGGCGAAAACAGGTCCGGATGCTGACGAAAGTGTTCCACCTCGGATCGTATTTTCTGGGGGGCTTTCTCCTCAAAGGCTGCCGGGCAGAAGTGATCGGGCAGACCGAGCGTACGGGTGAAGTGCAGATGGCGCGAAGGGTTGAGAAGGAAGTCGGCCGCATCGAGTCGGACATCGCGTTTGGCGTCTCGAAGATCCAGTACCGCCTGATAGATAATGCGCGTGTAAACCTTTCGGGAGGGGACCGTCGGATCCGTGGAGGGCGTTTGCGACCGGTATTCCTGGTCGAGCGTGAAATCCGATGGGGAATCGTGATCGAGCTCCATCATGAGGACACTCCTTTGTGATAAGGCACGCGTACCGTCGCGAACCTGTGGGCCATTTAGACTCCGGATCATGGTAGGCGCGCGAAAAAATCGGTGCAACGGTGTATCGGTTTCGCGCCCGCGAAAGTTGAACCCGGAAGGCTTCCGCGGTTACGCTGAAAACAGCAAAACCTCCGCTGGTAGGTGAACCAGCCTCACGCCATCGAGCGTGCCGACGGCAAAAGCCGTCTTCTCACGGAACCGCAAGGGTTCGGTGGTGAGCCTGCATGGCTCTTGTGTCCCATCCGGGAGGTTACCCGGATGGGCGGCCTCCCTTAATCCAGAGAGGAGGCCCCATGTTCGAGATCAATCCCGAACGCCTCGAGATCCTGGCGCAACGCCTGCAGACGGATCCCGACATCGATCTGGCCCTGGCGGATGAACGCTTTGGGCTTTCCACACTGGTCATCGTTCCGACTGGAACGGTCGACCTGTCCCTGTCGCCGATGCTGCGCACCAAAGTCCTCCTTCATCTGGACGATGACATGGAGCTGCATCGGTGCATTCAGCCCACGCCCATCTTCGGCGATGTGCTGGGCGAACGGCGGAAAGTCGGATTTTCGGCTCCGTACTGGAAGTACGACATTCGCGCCCGAGTTTGAAGACCCATTCCCGCTGCCCCGGGTGAATCATCCACGATGACCGCCCGGGCAGGGGCGGTCGTTTGTTAGGAGGTTGTCATGGAGAAGCTTTCGAAAGACGTCCTGGAACGGGTCCATGATGTGTCCGATTCGGATCTGCCCATTAGCGATACCGATATCCAGATTCTCGGGGTCTACCGCCCCCAAGGGGAGGACGGTGACCGAGTCCTGGTGAAATGGACGTCCCACGATGACATTTCGTCGTCCAGATTGGATCTTTTCAGGGATGGGGACGATCTGTTTACGACCGGATTCTTTGATCGAGATGCGACCCGAGGAGACCATTCCTGGGAAGCCATGATCGAGAATCTGGGTGTTGACGTCGGAGAGCATGGTATCGACGGCTGGATCGGCGCCTATGCCGATGCCGTAGAAGATCGATGGGTGACGCATAAAGCGCGTTTGGTGAGCGAGATGGCAAGAATCCTCGCTGCACATCCGTCCTACAGGACGTTTCATGAACAGCAGGAGCGGCCAGCCAATGAGTTATATCGTGAAGCGCGCATTGATGCCCGGTATGTCCTGTCAGAGGAACGGGTTACTGACGGTCGAAACCGCATTCCAATGGAGTTGGCGGTAGAAATCTTCGAAGACGACCTGGTGCGAAGGATTAGCCTGCGTGAAATCGGAGACCCCTTGACCGTTCTCTGTTATTGTCCGGAGAACAATGACTGGCGGGTTAATGAGTCACCCGAGGGTGCGTTCACCTTCCCGATCCAACGCCAGAACTTGGTCTGGCGGCCCAAGCGACCTATTAAATCAGAGCTCCAAGAAGATCCGCCGATATGGATGGGGTTCGCGGAGTTCCTGAAGAAGCCGGACAGCTTGATGGGCAACTACGTTTACAGGGTTCGCATGGATCCGAAATTTGGCGGGGAAGAATCCCCGGCACTGGAGAATCTGGAGGATGTTGAAACGTGGGTAAGGTCCATGTTGCCGGAGACGGCGGAAACGCTCCTTGAGAAGTATCCGGATCTGCGGAGTGTAATGCTGCGCCGCAGGATCATCGACATGGCGGCGGATGATCTGGATACCATCAACGCCATTCACGACGGGGAAATGAGGATTGTATCCGCTGCCCTGTTCGCAAGAGACGAAGATGGTGACTACCAGGAAGTCTCCGATAGTTCGGCTGACGTTTGCGGGGTTCTTGGTTCGGCCTACGCCGAGGAAGTCGCTGAGGATTTGCTGGGGGAGGTGATCTCAATGGTCAACGCCCGCACGCCAAATCCGCAAGCCGATTGCGAGCCTGCCTGACAGGGCACACAACCCGCTGCCCCGGGTGAATCATCCACGATGACCGCCCGGGCAGGGGCGGTCCTGTTTGGAGGTCTCCATGACGAAAAAACAGCTGACGCTGAGCGACCTGGAAAAGGTCGATAACATCTCGGAACTTGATTTTCGTGATCTGCCGATGGAGGCGGATCTCATCGATGTGTACAAGCCATCCGGGGGGAACGGTTCACATCTGTTCGTGACGTGGGAAACGCCGGATCGTACGGGTCCTGCTTTTTCCTGGATCGAAGACGATGGGGATATGTTCGTTACCGGTTATTTTCAGGACCCGGTCAAAGACGATATTGATGGCTTGGTCACACTGGAAACGATCGGCGTGTACCACGATGAAGAGGATCTTGATGCATGGGTCGAACGCTTCGGTAATCTCGGAAAAATGAACCCCAAAGAGAGTCGCGCGCGATTGACCGACCGGCTGGCGCGGATTCTTTTTAATTCGAAGGATTATCGTGCGTCAGTGGGTTTCACCGGATGTTCCGAATGGGAAGCCCAGCAACGCGCCCGCAAGGATGCAAGAGCCATTCTTCGAGAAGAAGAGGCGGACACGCGCACGGAATCGTCGCTTCTGTTCGATATCGCGAGAAAAGCAGTGGACAGAGACCTGATCCGGCGAATAGCGGAGCGGGAAGTAGGCGATCCAATGGCGGTTTTGTGCTCCTGCCCGAAAGATGGTTCGTGGCACGTTGATGAACCCGAGCTTGTTCATGAGGAACCCTGGTCCGTGTTTCGAGGCGGCCTGAGTGTCTGGCGCCCCAAATCGGGTATCGAGGAAATTATTCGAGATTGGGGTGATCGGCCATGGGAGGCTTTTGCCGATTATCTGGAACAGCCCCACATACTGGACAAGGATCTGGATTCGGTCCGTGTTGTAATGGACGACAAGTTCGGTGGCGAAACCTCGCCGTGGTTGAAGAACAATCGCGAGGCAGCCGATTGGGTATTCCAGAGGCTGCCAGAGGATCCGCTGGAAATGATGCGTCTTTACCCGGATCTGGAGAGAAAGATGATCCGGCGACGGGCGCTATCGATGGCGCAGAAAGACCTGGAGATCGTCAACGCGGTGCATGATGATGAACTTCGTGTTGTGCATGCTGGATTGTTCGTCAAGTACGATTGCGGTGAATACGAAGGTATTGATGCATCGTTTACCTCTCTGCATGAGGTCCTGGGGCGGAACAACGCCCGAGAAGTTGCATGCAATGACCTCTTGGGTGAAGTGATTTACTACTTCAACGAAGAGGTATCCACTCCTAAAGCTGCCTGAAGGCGGCCTCCCGCTGTCCCGGGTGAACCATCCATGATGACCGCCCGGGCAGGGGCGGTCGTTTGTTAGGAGGCAAAGATGAGTGACAAAAACTACCAGAAAGTGGATATCCAAGAGGATCGCTTTCTGATGGATGCACGTCCGATTCTGGGCGGGCTTTCGGCTTTCAAAAAACAAGGCGAAAGCGAGGATCGTCTTCTGGTGTCGTGGTTGTCGCCGATTGAAGACGAGAAGTCGTCCGAGGAGATGCTTCAGGAGATTCTGGCTTTTGATGCGGACCAGCCATCCAAGTGGTATGCCGGGATGGTCAAGGATGTATCGGGGCAGGAGTTTGAGCATATCCTGGCGGCGTTGGGCGTCGACGATGTCGGCCCGGTTGCCAGTTTTGAAGGAGTCGATGGTCTGCGCAAGCAGGCCGAAGCCTCCAAGGAATCCAAGGCTGAGCAAGAGGCGCTGGTCGAGACGGTCCGTGAAATACTGATGGACAGCGAGGAGTACGAGCAAGGTGTTCGGGCCTCGGCGTATGGCTCCGCCTTCGAAGATCCTTCTTACCTGGAGCGTCGTGCTCGGCGTGATGCCAAGGACATCCTTCAGGGCGGGGGTATTCAGGCACTGAGCCACAATCAGGTGGACTTCCTGATCGGCACAGTTCGTCGGAACGCGCTGGAGCGTCGTGTGGCCCGCCGGGAGATCGGCGATCCGTACGCCGTACTCTGTGTACGGGACGGGGATTACGTCCGTGTGGCGGAGACGCCATGGGAAGAACTGATGGGCGCGTCTTCAACCGGCTCTGAATGGGCCGTCTGGAAGCCGCGTTCGGCCTTCCTGGAGCAGCCCGGAAAAGGTGTGAGCCGCTGGATGGCGTTCGCACGGATCGTCGAACGGCGTGGTTCGGATGTGCCCGGGGATCAATCCTATGTGGTTCAGATGGACGAACGGTTCGGGGGCAATATCGCTCCGACCATGAGCTCCTTCGACGAGATCGAGGAGTGGGTCAAAGACCAGCTCCCTGAATCCATGGGCGAGATCCTGGAGCAGCAACCGGAACTGGAGCGGCTGGCGATCCAGCGAAGCATGGTTCGGCAGGCCAAGGAAGACCTCCGGAGCCTGGAGAACGTCGAAGACGGGGACGTCTTCGACGTTCACGCGGCCATCTTCGAGAAAAACGCCCTGGGCGATTACGAAGAGGTCAGCGTCAGCGGGTCTAGTATTACGCAGCGTTGCATCGTCGGGCTCGACGAAGCACGTGCTCTGGCTGACGACCTGGTCCGGTCCCTTCGTTTCGATGGCGACGGCACCACGGAGGCGACCAAGGAATCCGAGGCCGTTTCGGCGGCCTGATTCCTGTTGCAAACACCCGCGACCCCGGGTTCATCAATGTCAGGTGGCCCGGGTCGGGGCCGCCGTTGTTGGAGGAAGCCATGGAAAACTATGAAGACCTGAAGACGCGGCTCGGCATGACCGGCGAACCCGAGTCGGAAGCCAATCCCCGGATCACCCGGGGGATGCCGAAGCCGATGGACGAAGCTGCGGCAATGCTGTCGGCTTTCCCGCAGGCCGAGTTCATCGAGAACCGGTCCTGGCGGTCAGAAGACTGCCAGGTGTGGGTAGACCTCGGCGGAATGGCCTTTGTCGTTCTTGTGGAGGATCAGGTGATTCTTGCCGAGTTCGATGATGGTGCGGCTTTTCTTGAGTTCGGGAGCCGGATGGGTGAGCTCATCGAGCACGCCCGGATGATGGCGATCGACGACGACGTCGCATGACAGAACCAACGCCCGGTGTTCCATTGGAACACCGGGCTTTTTTATGCTCGGGCGCATCTGAAGAAGTTGCGTTCCGAAAAAGATTTGCGATGATGAAGAAAAACGAAAGGAGGTGAAGTGTTCTGCAAGACGTTTCAGTTTGATGATGTCGGTCAGGTGCTCGTGATTCGGGAATCCGATGCGGAGTCCGAGCGCGTGGTATTCGTTGTGGAGGATTCCCATAACCCGGGCAGCATTAAAGCACGAGTCACAACGGCGTTTCTGCCAGATCAAGAAGGCAGTGAATACGCGGACAGGCTGTTTCACATGACGAAAGAGGATACAGCCCGAACCACGGCCCTGACCGTCAAGATGGACGAGCAGGTGCCAAAAGCCATCCGCAACCAGGGTAGACAGGCAATCCACTGATGGAAAATCGCAAGTTCGTCAAGGAATTCGAGAAGATGCAGCGCCGTACCGAGCGCCGGGCATTGATCCGTTCGGTGCGGGAGCGCGTGCTGGAGTGGTTTGGCCGTCGTGAAGACGGCCCTATGGCGGAGGCGAAGGAGAACAAGTGAAACCGACACGGGAACAGCAGGCCGTGATCGAGGCCCGGGGCGACCGGGACCTGGCGGTGAATGCATTGGCCGGGGCGGCGAAGACGACGACTCTGGAAATGCGGGCGCGCGCCAACCCGAACCGGAAGATCCTCTATGTCGCCTTCAACAAGGCCATCGAAACCGAAGCCCGTAAACGGTTCCCGTCCAACGTCACCTGCAAAACCACCCATGCCCTGGCGTTCCGGCAGTTCGGTCGCCGATTCGCGAATGCGGATCAGCTTCGCGAACCGCGGGCGGCGGACGCACAACGGGTCTTTTCCGTGAAGGCCCTGAAGGATCGGGGGCCGGGGTATATCCGCATCCTTCTGGAGACCGTCCAGCAGTACATGGCGTCAAGCGACCGGGAGATCGGGCCGCAGCATGTGCCGGAAACAACGCGCAAGGGCCTGGGGTTCCCCGTGGACATGATCGTCCCGCACGCGACCCACCTGTGGGAACGCATGAAGGATGTTCGGGATGACCGGATGCCGATGCCGCACGACGGCTACCTGAAGCTCTTTCAGTTGTCCGGGCCGCAGTTCGGCGGCATGTTCGACGAAATCGATCTGGACGAGGCACAAGACACGAACCCCGCTCTTTTCGATGTATTCCGAAGCCAGCAGGGCATCCAGAAGGTGGCGGTTGGAGACACGCACCAGTCGATTTACGGTTTCCGCGGCGCGATGGACGTGATGCAGTCCATGGAAGGGGCCGAAACCCTGGCGCTGACCGGCAGTTTCCGGTTCGGCCCGGAGCTGGCGGAGGTCGCGAACCTGATCCTCGGGGATTTCCTGAACTCGGAATACCTCCTGAGCGGGCTGGGGGAACGGACGGACATCCGGACCGGCGGGGATTTTCTCCATGATAGCCAGCCGGCGTGCCTGCTCTACCGCACCAATGGCGGGCTGTTTCAGGCCGCCGCGTATCTGCTCGAGAACGCACCGCGCCAGCACTGGGTCGGCGGCCTCAAGAGTTATGGCCTGAACACGATCATGGACGTATATCGCCTGTATTCCGGCGAGAAACGAGAAATCCGGGACCCGATGATCCGGCGGTTCCGGGATCTGGACGAGGCTCAGGAATACGCGAGCGCCGCGGGCGACAACGATCTGCTCTCGCGGATCCGGATCGTGATGCGCTATGGCGACCATATCCCCCAGCTTCTGTCCCATCTCCGTGACGCCGAGTGCAGCGATCCCAATCAGGCGGACATCATCCTGACGACGGCTCACCGTGCGAAAGGCCGGGAGTTCGATCGGGTGGTGATCGGCAACGATTTCGTGCGGACCATGTACGAGCCGAGAGCCAAGGGGATTGGCGAGGAAAGCGCCCTCCGGGTACCCCGGATCTTCGGGTGGCTGCCCGACGAGCGGGACCATGCGCTGCCATCGGAAGAAGAGCTGAGGTTGCTGTATATGGCGGTTACGCGCGGGCGCCGGGAAGTGCGGCTAAACCGGGATCTGGTCAGCCTGTGGAACTGGGCGCGGGGCGTGGGGGAAGAAAAGGCGGCCTGAGCTTCACATGGGAAATCAAAGAAAGCGCGTGGTACAGTGATGCCGCAGCCCAGGGACAGGAAGTGGCGCAGGATGCAGCCGAAAAAGTCGAATTCGAGAGGCATCGCGCGAGCCCCCTCCCTGTCCGTGTCATGGATGGAACGGACGGGGGAGGGGCTTCGCGCTTGATGTCCGCCGTAACCCCACCCCGGTAGGCTTCGGGTTCGAGGCCTCTCCTCCCGTGTGTTTCAGACACCGATAAACATTGTTTTGTTTGGACCTGCAAAAAAAACGGGTTAATATAAAACGAACCACGGAGGGATCGGTCAAAACCCACAGGTTGGGTTGACCCCGAAGAGAGGGGATTGAAGACCGTCAACCTTGACCCGAATTCGAAAGAGGAAATGAGATGACGCACGTTGAAGAACTGAGCTCGGAAGAGTTGTTCCAATACGCACAGAAGAAACAGGAGCAGGAGATGGAGGAGAAGCGCAGGGAAGCGCAGGACAAGATCGACGAAACCCGCCAGGCGATCCGTGATCTGAAGAAAGAACACAAGCGGCAGCAGAGAGAGCTGGCGAAAGAGCAACGGAAACAGATGAAGGCGCTGGAGAAGGAACAGCAGGACGAGCTGTCCAGCCTGGAAAAGCGTCTGGCGGACCAGGAAGAGGTCCTGGGGATTCGAAAGAAGGCTGCGAAGAGCAAGGCCGCCAGTGGCACTCGCAAGCAGGGTCCGCGGGGGATCTCCACGGCGATCATGAACGAGCTGCAGCCGGGTGAGGAGTACACGGTCTCGCAGATCCGCGAGAAGCTGCAGGGCAGCGGCCACGAAGATACGCCGCATCTCTCCCAGACCCTGAGCTACCTGAAGCGCCAGGGCCGACTGGAATCGCCTTCGCGCGGGGTCTACACCCCGGCCGGTTGACCCGAAAGCGCCCCGCATCCACGGGGCGCTTTCATTGGGCCCCGGGTGATCGCTATCATCCGGGGCATCCTCCACGTAGGGAGGACCTATAGGAGATAGGGGATGGACGGATTCCATCGAGACAAGTACAGGACGGCGATCAATGCGGCTCTGTCCCTGTTCCTGGGGGCAGCGGCAACGTATGCCGCGTGGGTACTCCTCGTACCGCACGCGTTCGATCCGGTTGCACAACAATCCGGCGTCGATCTCCCGGAGACTTCTCATTCGGGGGAGCGGGACCGATCGTCACCATCGGAATCTTCACCGAGAGGATTCAGTATAGCGGGCGAACACCCCCTGTTCGGCCGATCCCCGGAGGCGGAATCCAGTGCCCCGGAAATGCTCCCCGAATCCCGAATCAACATTGAGCTGACCGGCGTATCCGATCGATCCGGCGGTGATGGCGTTGCGTTGGTGCGTACGGGCGACGCACAGAAAACCGAAGTGGTGCGCCCGGGCGACACCCTGCGCAACAGCGAGAAGATCCGGATTCACGGAATCCACGCCGACCATATCGTGATCCAGCGCGACGGCCAGCTGGAAAGAATCTCCCTCGACGAAGAAGCAATGCTCGAAGCCCGTCAGCGGCCGGATCCATCCGGTGGCAAAACGGGACTGCGTGATGCGTCGGTATCCCGCGAGACCGTTTCGCGGTGGCGCGAGCGACCGGAAACCCTCATGGAAGACCTGGCGCCCGAGCCGATTCTGAAAAACGGTGGCCTGGAAGGCATCCGAATCGGGGGCGTACCGGAAGGACACCCGGCGGCTCAGGCAGGTCTTGAGGAAGACGACATCATCCGGGCCGTAGCCGGGCGAGAGCTGAAGAACGTCGCGAACCCGAACGAACTGACGGACGCGATCGAAAACGCCGACATGATCCCGATGATCGTGGATCGTGGCGGGCGGGAAATGGACATCAAAATCGAGATCGAAGGGCAATGAACAGCAAGCAGCAATGGAGGGCAATCCGGGGCATAGTGGCAGCCGCATCCATCGGTTTTGTGGCGCCGGCCTGGGGAGACGACGACGGCATTCAGGTCAACCTCCGGGATGCCGAGATTCGGGACGTGATCGATCTGGTATCCGAGGAAACCGGCCGGAATTTCATTATCGACCCGGAGGTGGAAGGCGAAGTCAACGTCATTTCCCGAACAAGACTCAGCGAACGACAGCTGGTTGAGCTGTTCCATGATGTGCTGGCGGTGCATGGGTTCGCCGCGGTCGAAGGAGAAAGCACAACCCGGATTGTCCCCGAAAACCAGGTTCAGGCAGAAGCCATTGCGGGGCTGGAAGAAACCGGCGCCGACGGCGAACACGTCCACCACATCATCGAACTGGAGTACGTGCCGGTATCCGACGTGCTCGCGACCCTGCGCCCCATGCTGCCGAGCGAGGGGGAGCTGAGGGGGAGCCAGACATCGAACACGCTCGTCGCGGTCGGATCCGCGAAAAACGTCCGCAAGATCGAGCGTCTGATTCAGCGGATCGATCAGCCTCTGGATACGGACACCGACGTCATCGCGATCGAACATGCGCGTGCGGTCTCGCTCGCGGAGCAGCTGAACCGCACCCTCGAAACCCGGCCGATGCCCGAAGGACGGGAGGCCTCGGTAGTGCCGGATCGCAACAGCAACGCACTGATCATCAGCGGCGCGAAGCGCGATCGTCTGCATCTGCGAAGCCTGGCGGCCAAGCTGGATGTCGAGGAAGAACAGGGGAACGCCCGTACGCACTACCTCCAGTATTCGGATGCGGAGGGTGTTGCCACACTGCTGCAGGAGATCCTGGAAGGGCGGGGGCAGAAAGCAGAAGGGCTTTCCGAAGAAGAAGTACGCATCCGTGCCCACTCCGAAACGAATACCGTCGTCACCTACGGGCCGTCGGATCGACTGGATGAACTGGATTCGCTGGTCGAAGACCTCGATATCCGGCGCGCACAGGTTCATGTCGAGGCGGTGATCGCTGAGGTGTCGTCGGACAAGGCGCGTCAGTTCGGGGTGCAGTGGGGGATCGGGGGCGAAAGCGCCGCGGGACTGCTGAACTTCACCGGGGCACAAAGCGGCGGGCTCGCGAATCTCGCGGCCGGCGTGGATGCCTTCCTCGGGGGCGAGGTGGCGCAGCCACCGGGTTTCGGGGACGGTCTGACCTTCGGTGGAGCCGGTTCGAGCGGCAGCACCCACATGGCCGCGCTGATCGAAGCCCTGGAGGCGGACCGGTCCAGCAACATCCTGTCCACGCCGAGCCTGTTGACCCTGGACAACGAGGAAGCGGAGATCGTGGTTGGGCAGAACGTCCCGTTCGTGATGGGGCGGACCATCGAGGAATCCGGACAGGCATTCGATACCATCGAACGCGAGGATATCGGCGTACAGCTTCGGGTGCGTCCGCAGATCAACCAGGGTGACGCGGTGCGCCTGGACGTGTCGCAGGAGGTCTCCCAGCTGGCCCCGGGGATTCAGGGGGCGGCGGACCTGGTAACCAACACCCGCACGCTCGATACGCACGTCCTGGTGGACGACGGTTCCATGCTGGTGCTCGGTGGATTGATCGAGGAGCAACAGACCGACTCGGAAGATCAGGTCCCGGGGCTCGGGAACCTCCCGGGGGTCGGCGGCCTTTTCCGGCATCAGTCGACCGAGACCGAGAAGCGTAATCTGATGGTTTTCATCTACCCGCGAATCGTGCGCGACGGTGCGACCGGCGAAGCCCTGTCCAGCGAGAAGTACAGCTACATCCGTGGCGAGCAGATGCGCCAGCAGGCGGCCACGGGGCGCGATATTCCTGTCATGGACGAACAGGATGGCCTGACCGAACTACCGCCCAGCTTCGACCAGGTTCGGGAGAAACGGGATGACTGAGGCACTTCAGGGTGAAGCCGTGCGTTTCGGGTTCGCCTATGCCCGGCGGATGGGCGTCCTTCCGGTCGGGTTCGATCCAGAGGAGGGTGCGGAACAGGTATGGGCCACGGCATCCGCCGATCCGGAAGGCATCCTCGAGGTGAAGCGCCGGTCGATCCGGCCGGTGTCCGTCGTGCAGGTCGATGATGAGGCCTTCGAGAAACGACTGCATGAAGAGCACCAGAGCACCACGACGCAGGCCATGGGGGAGGGCGCGTCGATCGAGGATACCTTCGGGCTCGACCTGTCGAGCGTGGCGGCGGATCTCGAACAGCCGCAGGATCTGCTGGAGAGCGAAGACGACGCCCCGATCATCCGGCTCATCAATGCCCTGCTGACCGAAGCGGTGCGGGAAAACGCCTCGGACATCCATATCGAGCCCTTTGAGCGGGAGCTGGTCGTGCGGATGCGGGTGGATGGGGTGATGCGCCGGGTCTACGCGCCCAGCGCCTCGCTGACGCCGTTGATCGTCTCCCGCGTGAAGGTCATGGCGGACCTGGACATTGCCGAGAAACGGTTGCCCCAGGACGGACGGATTTCCCTTCGGGTCGCCGGGCGCCCGGTCGACGTACGCGTATCCACGTTGCCCGGGGCGCACGGGGAGCGGGTCGTAATGCGCCTGCTGGACAAGACGGCGGGGCGGCTGGATCTGGAGCATCTGGGGATGGACGCCGATACCCACGATGCGCTGGAGCGGGTCGTCACACGGCCGCACGGGATCATGCTGGTGACCGGGCCGACCGGCTCCGGCAAGACCACGACACTGTATGCGGCACTGTCCCGACTGAACGATGACAGCCGCAACATCCTGACCGTCGAAGATCCGATCGAATACTACCTGGAGGGGATCGGCCAGACGCAGATCAACAGCCGGATCGACATGACTTTCGCCCGTGGGTTGCGGGCGATCCTCCGGCAGGATCCGGACGTGGTGATGGTCGGGGAGATCCGGGATCTCGAGACGGTCCAGATCGCGGTTCAGGCCAGCCTGACGGGGCACCTCGTCTTCTCGACCCTGCATACGAACACGGCGGTCGGCGCGATCACGCGGCTGCGGGATATGGGGGTGGAGCCGTTCCTGCTGTCGTCCACGCTGAACGGGATTCTCGCGCAGCGTCTGGTGCGGACTCTGTGCCCGGATTGCCGGCGCATGGAAGCGGCCTCGGAACGCGAAGCCCGTCTGCTGGAGTACGACCCGTCGGATCCTCCGGTGATCGGGCACCCCGTGGGCTGCGAGGCCTGCCACGACACCGGGTACCGGGGGCGCTCCGGGGTGTACGAGCTGGTCGAGATGGACGAGGAGTTGCGCGCACTGATCCACGATAACGCGTCGGAACAGACCCTCACCGAGCGGGCGCGTCGGAACAGCCGAAGCCTGCGCGATGATGCCCGGCGCCTGGTGCTCAAGGGCGAAACCAGCATCGAGGAGATGCTGCGGGTGACCCACGAGGGCTGACCGTCATGCCGGCGTACCACTATGAAGCCATGGACGGCCACGGTCGGGTCCGCAAGGGCGTGATCGAGGGCGAGAACGACCGGGGTGCCCGGGGCGCCTTGCGCGAGCAGGGGCTGAAGCCGCTGGAAGTGGCCGCCATCGAGGAAAAGCCCGGGCGCTCCGGTCGAACCCGGGCGGTCGGTCGGATCAGTCGCATGGACCTGGCTTCGGCCACCCGCCAGATGGCAACGCTGGCGGAGGCGGGGATCCCGATTGCGGAGTGGCTGGATACCGTCGCCACGCAGTCGGAGAACCCGGCGGTCTCGCAGGTGCTACGGGCCGTGCGGACCCGTGTGGTGGAAGGGCAGCCGTTGTCGGCGGCCCTGGCGGAGTTCCCTCGGGTGTTCCCGTCAATCTATCGGTCCACGGTTGCGGCCGGCGAGGACGCCGGACAGCTGGACGGGGTGTTGTCGCGGCTGGCGGATCATCTGGAGGCCCAGCACGAGATGCGCCAGAAGATCGGGGTGGCCCTGATCTACCCGATCATACTGACGCTGGTGGCGATCGCCGTCACCGTGGGGCTGGTGGTGTACGTGGTCCCGGAGGTGGTGGCGGTGTTCGATGACACGGCCAACACGCTGCCCTGGATTACGGTCGCGCTGATCACCTTGAGCGACGGCGCGCGCGGTTATGGGGTCTGGGTCCTTGCGGGGTTGGCGGCCGCCGGGGTGGTCTTCGCGCGAAGCTGGCGACGCCCCGGGTTCCGCGCCCGATTCGATGGATGGCTGCTGAGCGTGCCGGTTGTGGGCCGAACGGTTCAGGCGGTGAATACGGCGCGTTTCACCCGCACCCTGGGCATCCTTACCGAGAGCGGCGTACCGCTGCTGGACGCCCTGAAGACCGGGGCCGAGGTCATCGAGAACCGACCGATGCGCGACTCCGTCGAGAAGGCATCCGGGCGAATTCGGGAAGGTGCGGGGATCGCCGCTTCACTGCAGGAGACCGGCGCCTTCCCGCCCATCGTGATCCATCTGATCCGCAGTGGTGAGGGAAGCGGCCAGTTGAACCGGATGCTGGAGCGTGCGGCACGCACGCAGGAAGGCGAAGTCCAGAGGCGGATCAGCACGGCCATGGGTCTGTTCGAGCCGTTGCTGATCGTCACGATGGGACTGGTGGTGATGGGGATCGTGATGGCGATCCTGTTGCCGATTTTCGACATGAACCAACTGGTGGGATAGCGAAGAATGAGAGAACGCATGGATGGGAAGAGGAAGCAGGGCGGCTTCACGCTGATTGAGGTCATGGTGGTGGTCGTGATCCTCGGGATTCTGGCCTCGGTCGTGGTGCCCCGGGTGATGGATCGTCCCGAGGAGGCCCGGATCACGCAGGCTCACCAGGATATCCGGAGTCTCGTGAGCGCCCTGGATATGTACCGACTCGATAACCATCACTACCCGACGACGGATCAGGGGCTGGAGGCGCTGGTGGAGAAGCCGACCGCCGGACCGGAGCCGGATTCGTACCCCGATGGCGGCTATCTGGACCGGCTGCCGGAAGACCCGTGGGGGAACCCGTACCAGTACCTCGAACCCGGGGAACACGGAGACATCGATGTCTACTCCTTCGGGCCTGCCGGGGATCGGCATGCGGGTGAGGACGAGATCATCGGATCCTGGAGCATCGAGGGCTGAAGGTGCAAAAAGGGTTCACGCTGCTGGAAGTGCTCGTGGTCATGGTGATCATCGGAGTCACCGCCGGGGGTGTCGTACTGGCGTCCGGCGCGGTGGAAGACCGTCGCATCGAGCGGGTCGGGGACCGGATCGTGATGGATCTTCAGCACGCCCGGGACCGGGCCGCACTCACGGGGGAACCTCTGGCGTTTGAAACCGCGGCCGAAGGCTACCGATTCCTGCATCGGCGATGGATCGACGAAGGGCGGGCCGTGGAGTGGGTGCCGCTCGACGATGGTCTGCTGGGTGAGCGTCAATGGCCCGGCCGCGACCTCCAGTTCCGGCTGGAGATTGCGGATCGGGAAGAAGCCGCGCGGCGCACCGGGGACGGTGATCGACTGCTGGTGCCCGGTATCAGGGCGATGCCCGAGTTCCGTGTCGTGATTGAACGCGGCGGGGTCGATGCCGGCTGGCAGGTTCGTCGTGATGATGATGGCGGCGTTCGGCTGGAACGCGGGGGCTGATCATGCGCGGATTCACGTTGATCGAGGTGGTGGTTGCGCTGGCGGTCCTGGCGATTGCGCTGGGCGCGGCCATTCATGCGGGGTCGACGCACGCGCACAACGTCCACGCGCTGGAAAAACGCGAGGTCGCGGCCTGGGTCGCTGCCAATCAGGTGGCGCGCTACGAGTCAGGCATCGAGGAGCCGGTTGATGGAGCCACCAACCGCCACGACATGGGCGGGCGCAGCTGGGTGGCGGAAACCCGCATCGAGTCGGTCGCGCCCGAATCCCGGTGGCCTCTGCCGGAGGTGGATCGCATCGAGGTCCGTGTGCGGGAAGAAGGGGATGGTGAGGAACGGGCCATCGCCAGCCGGAGCACGCATGCCGCCCCGTGATCGCACACGCGGCTTCACGCTGCTGGAGCTGCTGGTGGCCGTGGCAGTTTTTGCCGTCGTGGCCGCACTGGCGACCGGCGGTCTGCGCACGGTGCTGGATGCGGAAGCGCGCACGGCTGAGCGGGCGGAACAGGTCCGGTCGATCTCGATGATGTTTTCGCTGCTGGAGCGCGATCTGCGCCATGCCGTGGAAGTCCGCACACGGGATGTTCGCGGCGAACGCCGGCCGATCATGGAGGTGCGCAGTACGGACGAGGGAATGGAGGCGTACTGGGTTCGAATGAGCGGGGCTGGCGGGCGCGCACTGCAGGGCGTGATCTGGCGCTTTTCCGAGGAAGAAGGCGTGGAGCGAATCACCTGGGCACCCGTGGACGCGGATCGGAAAGCCGGCGGCGACCGGCGACGCTTCGTGGATGCCCTGGAGCCCCCGGAAGACGACGCCCGGTGGATCCAGGCTCATCGACGTCCGGCGGATGTGGGCGGCGATCGCGAGAACGGGGGCGAAGGAAGCCTGAACCGATTGCCGGCGCTGGTCGAATTGAATCTGACCCTGGAGCCGGTGGGCTCAGTGGGCCGGATGATGGTGGTGGGAGGTTCGCAGTGAAGCGGCGCGAGCACGGCGTAGCCCTGTTGACGGCGCTGCTGGTGGTGGCACTGGCGACGCTGGCCGCGGCCGCCATGGGGATGCGTGATCACTACCAGATCCAGCGGATGGAACTGATGGAGGAGCACGAACGCGCCTGGCAGACCGTCCGCGGGGCGGAAGAAATCGCCCTGGGGATGCTGGGCGGCCACGGCGCCGCCTATCGCCACCTGCCCTGGGAAGATGACTACGAATGCCGGACGGAGCCGGTGGAATTCGATATGGATGGGATGACGGTGCAGGCACGGGTTCACAATCTGCACTGCCGGTTCAATCTGAACAGTCTGGGTAGGGAAGAGCCATCGATGGAGGCTTTCGAGTCCCTGGTGACGGAGATGGCCGCGGAAGCCGGCGTATCCGCACCACAGGGACTGGGGGAGGCCATTCGGCAATGGATGGACGAGGAAGCCGAATTGCCCGAATACCGTGCGATGGATCCCGCGCGTTCCAGTGGCGCACGCCCCCTGACCCATGCCTCGGAACTTCTGGATGTGGAGGGTGTGACGGCTGCGGTGTACGACGCGCTGGAGCCCTGGGTGGTGGCCCGTCCGGGGACGGGCAATCGCATGGTCGTGACGGAGGACGCGCCGGAGGGGGTCCGTCGCGCAATGGAACACGAATTGGAGATCGACGCCTCGGGTGAAGGCATTCGGCATTTCGATGTCGAGGCGCATGTCCGGACAGAGCGCCGGAGCTACGCCTTCTGTACGCGGGTGAACGCGGAGCGGGGAACGATCCTGCACCGGCAACAGGGAGGATGTCAGTGGTGAGAATGCAGGGTGAACGGTGGTGGCTGGTGGAACTGCCGGACCGCGACGGATATACCCCGGACACACCGGTTCGCTGGGCCCGGATCGGGCGGGATGGAACGGTGGAAGCCGTTTCCAGCGCCGAAGGGGAGCCCTGGGAACCCGGGGACAGTATCGAATCCCGGGTGATCGTGATCGCCCCGGGGCATCGGGCGGTGCTGTATCCGGTTCCGTTCCCACGCTCGCCCCGGTCCCGCCGGATCCGGGCGCTGCCCTTCGAGCTCGAAGAACGGATCAGCGAGCCACTGGAATCCGTTGCCATCGAGCCCGGGCCGGACACGAACAGCGGAATGGTCGCGGCGGTCGCCAGTGTCGAAATACTGGAGCAGTGGCGGCAATGGTGCCGGGATGTCGGGCTCGCCCGGGCCCGGCTGGTGCCGGAAATGTTGCCGCTGCAGGGGTTTCGCGAGGACACCCTGCTGGATCACGAGAACGGCGGCATCCTGTTTTCGCCGGACGGGGTTCCGCGCCGGATGCCGGCGGAGTTGCGGGACTGGGCCCGCGGCCGTGCGGGGCAGGTGGAGCCGATCGAGGCGTGCGCGGGCTGGGATGGCTCCCTGATGGCCTGGGTGACCGGATGCGCGTCGCCGGAAGACTGGCGGAACATGATGCGCAACGCACGCACGATGAACCTGCTGGCGGACGATGGCCCCGAAACGGCGAGCTGGCGGCGCTGGCGGGTTCCTGCCGGTCTCGCCGCCGCGGCGGCGGTCGTCGCGACGGTCGGGCTGCATCTTGAAAACGCGCATCTGGAAAACCGGCTGGCGGCCGAAGAACAGCGGTTGGAAGCTGCGTTCTCGCAGGCACTGCCGGATACCCGCATGGTCAACCCGATCGTGCAGGTGGAACGAGCCCTGGCGTCGGATGGCGATTCCGCGGGTGAAGCCCGGGGGCGGACGCCCGAGATCGCGCAATGGCTGGGGCCGATGGCGGAAGAGCTTGCGCGCGATGAACTGACGGTTCGCAGCGTGGAAATGGAACGGGGGCGGTACGACATCGCGCTCCAGGCCGATTCCGTGGGTCCGATTGAAGAAGCCCGAGAAGCGTTGGAGGGGCGCATCAGGGGACACGTTCGACTCGCGGACACTCACCGGGAAACCCGTGGCGTCGATGCACGGATGCGGATCACGGAGGATGAACAGTGATGAAAGCATGGGAGCGTCTGGATGACCGTCAGAAGGCCGTAGTGACGGTCGGCGGCGGGATCGCGCTGGCGGTGCTCTTCGCGATCGGGGTGGTGGAGCCAACCCTGGAAAAGCGTGCGGAACTGCAGGATCGGGTGGTGCAGACGCAGGCGGAAGCCGACTGGGTGGAGCGTCAGGCGGATGTGATCCAGAAGGCGACGGCGAACGAGGACGGGGAAGGCCTCGAATCGAATCCGCCGGCCAGTCCCGCCGAGGTCCTGACCCGGGTGGAGACGACCGTGGCCGATGTTGGCATTGAGGACGGTTTCCGGGAAGCCCGTCCCTCCAATGGCGCGGTCGAGGTCCGCTTCGAGGGGGTGGAGTACGCAGCCCTGGTGAACTGGCTGGAACGGTTCGACGGGGGCGTGGCGATGGCCGGGGAACGGATGCGCCTCCAGCGCGGTGAAGCCGCCGGTCATGTCGATGCCACGGTCGAGTTCAGGGAGCCGGAGACGTGAAGGCCGCTTGGCTTTACGGAAGCGCCGCGGTCCTGGGAGGCGCGATTATGGGGGTGATCCTGTTCCCGGCGTCCACCGCGGTCACGATGGCGGAGAAGGTCGGCGGGTGGCCGACGGATCTCGCCGTGGAGCAGGTCCATGGCCGGGTCTGGTCCGGGCGGATGACCGGCGTGGCCTGGCAGGGTGAAGCGGTTGGGGACGTCCATTGGCAGCTGCGTCCGGTGTTGGGTTGGAACAGGCAGGCACGGGCGGACCTCCGGATTACAGGCGAGGACATCACGGCCCGAGGGCAGATGGAAGCCGGCCTCGGTCAGAAATGGCGAGTCGAGGGTGTGGATGGCAACCTGACGCTGGACTTTGCGCGCCAGTGGCTCTCTCGGCCACTGCCGGCCACCGGCCATGTGATGTTTGAGGGGGTAACCCTGAGTGGCGGGCCGGAGGCCTGGCAGGAAGCGGAAGGCCAGCTCCGGTGGAAGGACGCGTCCCTGCTGATGCCGAACGCCATGGAGGCCGGTGAACAGCGGGCAAGGCTGGCGGTGGTGGACCGGGATCTGGAGATCCGGATCCGTTCGGCCGGCGACGCGGCCGTTCAGACGCAGGGTGTGGTCCGCGCGAAGGATCAACCAGGGGCAGGTCCGGTGGAATGGGCGATGGCGGCGAGCGGCCCGGCCGATTGGTCGGAGCGGATCCGCAACCTGACCGGGCAGACGGAAAACGAAGACGGAGACTTTGAATGGCACGGAACAATGCAGATGCGGTGAGGGCCCCGGTCATGCGGGGGCCGATGGCTCGGATGACAGCCGCCGGGCTGGGGGTGATGCTGCTGGCCGGGTGCGCCACCACGGGCAATGGCGGAGATCGGGCGAGCGGATTCGAAGACGGCGATCCGGCCGTGACCGACTGTCGTTCGGTCGCGCAGGACAGTGAAGCCGAAACACTGGATCCGGGGATCTATCTTCAGGGCGCCCACCGATGCCTGGATGAAGGCGAATTCCGGCGCGCACAGGATCTTTCCCGGGCGTTTCAGTCGCACTACGCGGACCATGCGGACGCGGACTATGCCAGTTACACCGAGGTGATGGCCGATCTGGGGCAATGGACCCGGGGCCGTCACGTTGAAACAACGCAGCGAATCGAAAGCGGGCGGGATGTGTTCCGGGCCATGGCGGACTTCATGGAGACTTACCCGGGATCCCGTTACACCGAATCCATGGCACCTCGGCTGGTGGAAATGCGCGAAGAACTCGCGCGCCTGGAACTGCGAAAGGCTGAAGCCGTTAGCGAAGCCGGGGATGAATCGGAGGCCCGGGAACGACGGGAATACGTGAAGGAGTATTACGCGAATACGGACGTCGCGAGGAATCTGAAAGAATCGCATCGATGAAGAAATTGCGACTCCATCAAAAAACGATAGCCTGAAACTCCAATCAAGAAAGAAGGAAGAAAAATGGCCGAAACGGTGGAGTCCGTGCTGGAAGCGTTCGATCAGTCGATGTGGTTCATCCCGCTGGACAACCTGACGCCGGATGCGCTCTGGCGCCATGCCGAGGAAAACGAGGAACTGAGCGACGCCGATCGGGAAGTGCTGCAGGATCACTCGGTGATGATGGTCGGGACGCCCTGGAAAAACGGTGCCGGTGTATTCGGCCGGTTGGCGTCGCACCGGCTGCCGGTGATCGAGCGCATCCGTCAGGATGGCGTTGCCACCATCCCCTCCGGCATCGAGATTTACCAGGGGCGTCGTTCGGAAGAGAAGGTGCCCACCAAGCGGCGCCAGACGGTCAAGGTCGATGCCGTGCATCCCGGATCGCTCTCGAACGAACTGGAACTGGTGCAGCCGATGGTCGAATGGTCGGGCAGTGGCGGCCGAATCCGCCGGGTGGAGCTGGCCGTACTGGAGCACGCGGAGGTCAACTGATGGCCGCGTCGGCGCAAGCAGAAACCGTTGCAGGGATGGAGCGCCGGGTTCGCAACGTCGCCAGGGAAGCCGCGGACGAATACATCGGTCGCGGTTCCCCTTATGGCAATCCGTTCGTGATGCACGATCGCAGCGATTCCGAACGTCAGCGGGTCATCCGGGCGTTCCGCGAATGGCTGCCGGACCAACCGGCATTGCTGCGATTGATCCGCCGGACGCTGCCGGGGCAGACGCTGGGGTGTCACTGTGCGCCGGAAGCCTGCCACGGGGATGTTCTGGTGGAGATCGCGGACGGCGAATGGGATGATTGGATCCCGCCTGAGCCCGTGTTCGTATTCGGTTCCAACGAAGCCGGCCGGCACGGGAAGGGCGCGGCCCGTCTCGCGCGCGATCACTACGGCGCGGTGAATGGCAAGGGTGAGGGATCGATGGGACAGGCGTACGCCATCCCAACCAAGGACGCAGACCTGAATACCCGGCCGTTGTCGGCCATTCAGGAGTCCGTGGAGCGTTTCCTGGAACACGCCCGCCAGACTCCGGACCAGCGGTTTGCAGTCACGCGCGTTGGTTGCGGGCTGGCGGGGTATGCCGATGTGGACGTGGCGCCGATGTTCGCGCAGGCGCCGGACAACGTCGAACTCCCCGCCGCCTGGCGCCATTGGATACTGGGATCCGGCGAGCCGATCCGGGTAGCCGTTGGCGGTGACCTGAATCTGAAGCGTTACGAGGCGGTTCAATCGAAACTGTCGACGATCCTCCGCCAGCAACCCAACGCTCGCCTGATCACCAGCGGTGATCGCGGGGCCTCGATGCTGGCGGAGCGGTTTGCGGTGGAAGTGGCTCATCCTCTGACCCGAATTCCGGTGGAATGGGATCGATTCGAGCATGCCGATCGCGTCCGCGATCTTGCGATCATGCGCGAGGCGACGCATGCCGTCGTCTTCGACAGCGGTGAGGCCGGCAAGGCACAGGCATGGGCGAAAACGGCCCGGGAAGCAGGGCTGCGCGTTCGCACAGTTTCGGTATGATGGGAAAGGTCGCTGAAGTATAATCCGGAAAAAGGTCCGGTCAGTCTTCTGGATCAATGGTCGCCTGGAGGCGAAGAAACGAATCGCAGGGATGCGAACCCGCACCAATGAGACACCAGCATGTCCGCTTTATGTCCGGCACCGTCTCGCATCCCCTGTGATGGAAGCACAATCTTGAATGCCCAGGAGGGGTCGTATATGCAATTTCGAAAGACAATCATCGCCATGGCCGTTGTCGGCACGTTCGGTCTCGCCGGGTGTGAAACCGGCGGCGGTGGCGGCGGTAGCGGAGAGAACGAAAACCGCTTGAGCGTATCGACGGGGGACGACCGATATGTCTCGTCCGGGAGCTCCGTGAGTGTGCAGGGCGAAGCGGAGAACAAGGACAGTTACATCGACCGCATGGAATGGTCCATCGTCGATGGGGAAACCGATGTGCGTTCGGCAGTGGAGTTCCGCGGCGATGGGGCGTGCGATTTTGATGCCGATGACAATGACGGCGAGCGGGATTACGGGGTCGAGGACGAGAAGACCTGCGCGGCAACGCTCGACATTGGCGACATGCACGAGGACGCCCGGATCAAGCTGGAGCTGACCGCGTATGAAACGGGCGGTCTTTCGGACTCGAGCACCATGAACCTCTATATCGAGGGTGATGCCGACGAGGTCAACGTCAATGCCGGTGCCAATCGGACCGTCGAGGCCGAATCGACCCTGGAGCATTCCTGCGTAACCAGTGGCGGGATGTATTACGACGGTGGTGCTCCGACCTTCGAATGGGTCAATCTCAACGACGACGAAATCATTGGCGAGGGCATCAGCCTCAATTACCAGTACAGCAACGAGTCGGGTGAACTCCAAATGGAGGTCCCGGATGCGCCCACCGGTACGGAAGTCGTGATGGGCTGTACGGTAACCGACGATATCGGCCAGTCAGCGACGGATGACGTGACGTTTACCGTGGCGCAGCCGGAAGAGGAAGTGGTTCCCGAACCGGACGACCTCGTGGCCGATGCCGGGCCGGATCTGGAAGTTGCACCCGGCGATTACGTCGATCTGGAAGGGACCGTCACCGTGGACGGTGAGGAATCCACGGGGCACTACTACCAGTGGGTCGAGCTGACCGAGACGTCGATCGACCTCGACAACGAGAATCAGCGTGTGGCGGGATTCCTGGCGCCCAATGAAGCGGTGGAAGGCCTGTTCGAATTCCGGGCCCATCATGAGCCGATTGACGGTGACACCGATTTCGATGAGCTCGCGACGGATCGGATGACCGTCGAGATCATTCCGGACGACGTGGATGGGCGGCTGATCCTGGATACCGGGGAATACCAGATCGCGATTGCCGGTCAGGACGAACCCATCGTGTTTTCCGTGGACGTTCAGGAAGAAGGCGGGGGCGGTGGCCCCTATTACTACTACTGGGAGCACATTTCGGGACCGATGGGCGGAGGCGTCCAGGGCCGGGAAACCGATACGGTCAGCTTCCAGGCTCCGGACGAAGAAGCGGAAATCGTTTTCGAAGTCACGGTGTCCCGGGATCCGATTGGTTCCGGCGGGGATGAGTACACCGCCCTGGCCTACGCTTCCGTGGTCGAGGAAGAAGACTGATACCGGCTCACTTTATTCGGTAATAATGACGGCCGTGGTCGCGATGCGATCGCGGCCGTTTTTGATGGAGTAATGGGTATGGGAAAGGAAGAGCCACGCATCGGGGATCCGCCGCTCGGTGACGAGGAAAAGCCCAAGCATCACCAGCCGAGGACGACCGAACCTTCGCCGGCAAGGTCGGGTGGGAGTATCGTCCGCTGCGAAGAATGCGCACGCATGATCGTGCCCGTTCTGGGTTTCAGGGACGCCGGCGACGGACAGGGGCCCATCCCCATCCGATCCGCATGCCCGTTCTGCGGCGGCATCTGGCGGGAATTCGGGACGCCCCGGAAAAGAGCTCGGAAAGGCTCGATGGCGGGATGGTTTCTGCTGATCAGTCTTTTGGCCGGCGTTGCAGGGGCTGGCTATGCCGTGGTGAGCGGTATCTGGTCGCCATTGGGGGGTTAGGTGTCTTCGCCCCCGTCATTCTGGAGTCGCAGACCCTGGCTGTTGACCTCCGAATCGATCTGGTGGAACTGACGTTTGGCGATCAGGCTGCGTGAGCCTGTGTTCTCGTCACCGGAAAGCCAGAGCATTTCTGCGCGGATCGACAGCCGCCCGGTTCCACGAGTCAGGCGCTGATGGATGACAGCCGACAGACCGTTGGAGAGCATGGAAGAGGCATCTTCCGAGCCAACTTCGATCGCCGCCAATGAATAGAGACGGGTGATGGCACTCGAAACGTTGTGGGAATGGATGGTGGAAATCACCAGATGCCCACTCAGCGACGCGCGAATCGCCTCAACAGCCGATACTGGATCCCGGATCTCCCCGATATACAGAAAATCCGGGCTCATCCGGAGCGAATGGCGCAGGGGGGTTGCGAAGTCCTGGTCCTTCACCGTGACCTGATAACAACGGCCACCGGGGTAGTCGCCCTCCAGAGGCATTTCGGGCGGATCCTCCACCGCAAGACACACACCGGATTCCTTGGTCAGTCGGTCCGCCATCAATGCGGAAGCCGTGGTGGTTTTTCCGGAACCCACGGAGCCGGAAAGGATGATCAGGCCGGTCAGGCGACGCCGGGTAAGGCGCTTGTAGATGTAATCGGGCAGGCCGAGGGAGTCCAGGGAAGGGACTTCCGCGGGAATCCGGCGCATGACGAAAACGCCCTGGTGGTTGCGCGTGCTGATCCGAGAGACGCGAAACGTGAGCGTGTCATAGGAAACCGTGAATTCCTGGCGATCGGCTTCCGCATAGCATGCCTCACATCGCTCGAGAAGGGCTTTCCAGACCTGCTCCGGATTGCACAGATGGCGGTACAGGGTTCGCTCGTAAAGCTGCCTCGGCCCCACCTTGACCTCAAAAACATCGGGGCCCACGAAGAGATCGGAAAATCGCAAAGAATGAAGGTCACAAGGGATCTCTTCATCCGTCAGAGAAACATCCTCGTCTTTGGTGTGGGGCACCATCCGTTGCTCCTTCTGCAAACCAAAGCAATCCTATACAAAAGAAGGGTAACCCGCAAAGGATCGAGAAATTGCGAGATGCCCGGAAAATGGGATACTGGCGCTGAACTTACTAAACGGGTCCGCCCCGAAAGACCGACATGAACCAGGACATTACACTCGATCCGGAACAGGAGCAGGCGGCGGCGCTGACGCAGGGGCCATCGTTGGTGCTGGCGGGGGCCGGAGCCGGGAAAACGGCGACCCTGACCGAACGCATGGCGCGCATGATCGAAGGCGGGGTCGCCTCGGAAAACGTGCTCATGCTGACCTTTTCGCGCAAGGCCGCGCGAGAGATGTATGCCCGCCTGCGCGATCGTCTCGATATCTCGGATCGCAAACAGATGCCTTCCATCGAAAACTTCCATTCGTTCGGATGGAAGCTGCTGCAGGCCAACCCGAAACGCTGTCAGCGGCGATCCGGCGTGAGCCTCATGGATGATGCGGATCGCAAGAAAACGCTCCGGAGACTGCACAAGGAGCTGGCGGACGACGATTTCAAAGAGGAAATCCCGGTCCGCAAGCTGATGACCATTCATGATGTGCTGGCGAACGACGGGATCATCCTGGGGGACCGATACGCGTCTTCGGACGATCAGGAGCGCAAACAGCACATTATTCACCTGCTTCTGAATCAGGGCGTCAAACGGGCGCACTGGGCTCGCCTGAACGACATCCTGCGCCGTTACGAAGAAGAGAAACGGGAAAACAACCTCGTGGATTTCGGGGACCTGATCGTGCTCCCCGGTGCCGGGCTCCGTCGGGAGCCGGAATGGGCCGCCAAGCTGGAGGAGCGGTTTCAGCACATTGCCGTGGATGAGGCACAGGATACGAACAAGGCGCAGTACGACATGCTCCGCCTGTTTTCCTCGCACAACAACGTGATGATGGTCGGGGATGACGACCAGTGCATCTACGAGTGGCGCGGGGCGAACCCGGGGAATCTCAAGGCCTTTCTGGATGAGACGAATGCGGCGATCGTACGCCTGGAACGGAACTACCGGTCCAGCCCGTCCATCGTCTCGGCCGCGGCGGCGCACATCGCGCACAACAACAACCGCATCACGAAATCCCCGTTCGCGAACGAGCGCCCGGACGGCGACGCCCCGGATGGGCAGGCGCACGTCGACGGTGTGGCGATGGCGAACGCGATTGCAGCGGATATCCGTGCGGATCTCGATCGAGGGATCAACCCGAAGCGAATCGCCGTGCTCTACCGCGTCAACAAAATAAGCCGCCTGCTGGAGCCGGCACTGATCTCGCAGGGGATCCCGTATCGCATCGCGCAAGGCATCGACGTGTTCCAGACACCGGAGGCGCAGATGCTCATGGCCGGGGTTCGCCTGATGCTCAACCCCCAGGACGCCATGGCGCTGGAGCGTCTTGCGGGTCTGGTGAAAGGGCTGGGCGAAAAATCCGTCAACGAACTGGTGGTGCAGTCCCAGATGGATGACACCGGACTGCTGGAGTCGCGGGAGAACGCCCAACTGAACAAGCGTGCCCGCGCGGCCGCCGATCATCTGGCGCACATTCTGGAAGGGCTGAAGGTGTGGCCGCCGCTGTTCATCGCGCAATGGGCCCTGGACGAGGACATGGGTGGTTTCCAGTCCTTCCTCAAGGAGCTGTCGGCCAAGGCGGAGAAGCCGCAGGCCGTGTATGAGCGCCGGCTGGGTACGCTCCTCTCGATCGAGGAGGCCATCCAGTCCCGTTTCGGAACCACGGAGCAGACCCGAGTTGATGCGGAATACAGCCGCGACGAGCAGTGGCGGATTATTCAGGAGATGGCGCTGGCCGCCCCGGATGAAGAATCGGACGAAGACAAGGTCACGCTGGCGACCGTGTTTCGGGTGAAGGGGCTGGAGTATCACACCGTCCATGTCGCGGGTCTGTCCGAGGGCCTGATGCCGATGCAGCGGGCTTCCGTTCGCCCCGGGGTGTTCGGAGAAGAAGACGAAGAAGAGGCTCAGAACATGGAGGAGGAGCGCCGGCTGTCCTACGTCGCGGCGACCCGGGCACGGGAACGGCTGGTGGCTCACCACGCCCGATCCATCCACTGGGGTTACGAGGAGCAGGACTATGAGCCCTCCAGCTTTGCAACGGAGATGGGGATCGAGTGGCGCGAGGTGGCGCCCGTGAGTGCAGGGGTGCGCAATGTATCCGAAACCCGGGCGACGCTCCTGTCGGAATTCGCGGAAAATGTGGAGACGTAAAGAACAAATGGAAAACGGAGAGGAAAGGAAGACCCGAAACCGAAAACCGATGCCGAAAACGCCGCCCAAGCGGCCATCGGACGGGAAAGTGATCACGGCGAGCGAGCTGAAGACGGCGGTGTACTGCCCGGAAAGCCTCCGGTTGCAGCGGGAAGGCGCGGATCCTTCGCAGCGGGCACAGGCGCTGCGGGAGGCCGGAGAACGGGCGCACCAGCAAACCGGTGCCCGGGTGCAACAGGCCGCGGCCCAGAACGATCGACGCTGCTATGTCGCATCCCATCTTTACGGACCGGACGACCCGCGGACCGATCAGCTGCGCGACTGGCGGGATCGAAACCTGATGCCATCGGCTGCCGGGCGGTGGCTGGTCGCCGGCTATTACCGGTTGTCTCCGATGGTGGTGCTCCTGGCCCGGCGTGTACCGTTCTTAGATACCGTGCTCGGTGTGGTTTTGAATCGGATCGTAAGCCGGACTGGAGGAAACCGTCATGGGTCTTGAGTTCTGGATTGGGGCGGTACTGATGGCCGCCATGGTTCTGGCTGCTCTGGTCGCACTGTACTTTGATGTCGGCGGCACCCCGAAACAACCGCTGCCCGAAGTAGGCGGTGACAAGCTGCTGTATCAGGACACCCAGAATGCGCCAACCCTGATCAACCGCGAGTGGAGCGTAGGTGCGCGTCCCGATTACATCGTGCAGGAGGGCCCGGATGTGGTGCTGGTCGAGCAGAAGAAGCGGACCAAAGGACCGTTCCTGAGTGATCTGGTTCAGGCCTGGGCGGGTGCCCTGGCGGCCCGGGGGGAAGGTTACCCGGTCAACCGGGTCCGTTTCGTGCTGGGTGGAGAAGTCACCACCGAAGACATCCCGCAAAGCAACGCGGACCTGTTCAACCAGTTCCGTTCGAACTATGAGCAGGCGCGAGCGGTACGGGAAAAGCGGTGGGTCCGGTTCACCCCCAAGGCGCACAAATGCCGGAGCTGCAGCTATCGAGAGAACTGCGAACGAAAAGTCGAAGGAGTCCAATAATGGGCACGAAGGAGCGTGAAGAATTGAAGAAACCGTTTGGGCAAGTGGGCGAAAAGGGATCCATGGCGCCTTCCGGAGAAGACAGCGGTGAAGCCACCGGTTATGAAGCCGTGAAGCGGTTGGCGGAAAGCGGAGACGTGTGGGCGATGCGGTCCCTGGCGGAAAAGATGATGACCGGGGATGGAGGTGATTGGGATCCCCGTTCCGGGTTCCAGTGGATGCAGCGGGCCGCGATCAAGGAGGATGACGCCGAAGCCAAGGTTGCGATGGCTCGTTGGCTGATCGAGGGGCAGTACAATGTGCCGGTGGATGTGAACGTTGGACTGACCCATCTCTGGGGCGCAATGGAACAGGGGAAAGCGGAAGCCATCGAGATGTACTCGGATCTGCTGTGGGATGGCAAGGTGGTCGAACGGGATACACGACAGGCGTTCTTTTGGAGGCTGCAGCTGTTCGAGGAAGGCCGTCTTTCGCCGAGCGGGATGCGGCGCCTGTCCGACATGCTGAAGATCGAGGCGCTGTACCAGGCGACACCCGAGACGCAGCGGCCCATACTCGAGCCAACCTATGTCCCTCTGGACCTCGAGGAGTCACCGCAAGCCATCGAGCAGATTGCGACCGAGTGGATCGAATATGCCGCACGCAATGGGGACCCCGCCGCGCTGAACATCATGGGGCACTGGAAGCTGAATGGCAGTCCTTATGTGATGCAGGATCCGGATGGCGCAACCGCTTACCTCTATAAAGCCTTTGAATCTGGCGATGGCTACGATAAGGCCTATGCGGCTCGGATGATGGTGCGGAATTTCCTGAATTTCGGTGAGGACCGGGAGAATCACGTTCAGGAAATTCTGGCCTGGATTGAGGCGCTCGAAGCCTGTGGGGAGGAATCCTGGGAAGAGCGACAGGCACTGGCCGTCCTTGCCGACCAGAGCCGCACGGCCCAGGAGTCTGATCCCCCGCATCCCCTCGAATGGGAATGGGCGGCGAGCGATTCTCGGTCCGTGAGGGATTGGCTCGACCTGGTGCGCGGTGATCCGGAAGCGGGAAACCCGGAGGCGATCGCAGAGGAGGCGCGAGCCGACGCAATCAAGGGGGACCCGAAGGCGCAAAACAATCTGGGTGGTCTGTACGCCCTCGGGCTGGGGGTGCCACGCAATGACGTACTGGCGCACGCATGGGCGAACCGTTCGGGCGAGAACGGTTCGGAGGCGGGCGAGCGTAACCGGCTCGAATTGGAGAAAAACATGACACCGGAGGATATTCAGGCGTCGTGGGCGAAGGCCATGGAAGCGTGAAGTCCGAAAGGTGTATAGCCTTCGGCTTGGCAATCCCGGGCTCAATGGAGTGAGAAGTATGTCGAAAGGAAAGGCGATCAGTCTGCACGGAGATCAATGGCATGAATGGATCCTGAAAAACCTCGCGCGGGGTGTAAATCCATCGTCCATGTTCGACCAGATGGTAGGGGGTGTCTGGCGCAGGGATGATGCCTGTGAGGCCTTGAATGAAGGTCTGCAGAGGGTGGAGAGCCCGCGGCCATGGGGGGTCGAGTTGCCGCGAATTGATCACCCGCCCCGTGTCGAGAACGGGGCGGGTAAACCCGTCGACGTTTTGTGCGAAATGGAAGACCCACATGCCATCGTCATGGACGGTGTGCTGAGCGAAGAGGAATGTCAGGGGCTGATCTCGTACGCCTACGAGAAGGGCTTGAACCGATCCGGGGTCGTGGACCGTGAAAGCGGAGAGAGGATCTCACATGACTCGCGGACCAGCAGTAGCGTGATGTTCAGCCGCGCCGAGACAGCCTTGATTGACCGGATCGAAAATCGGCTGGCGGCACTGACGAACTGGCCGGTGGAAAGGGGTGAGGGACTTCAGCTCCTGCAATACGAGCCGGGGCAGGAATATCGGCCGCATTACGACTGGTTCGACCTCGAAAATCACGGGGCCAGAAAGCACACCCGATCAGCGGGGCAGAGGGTGGCGACGACCGTGATCTATCTTCAGCCGGCCCCTATAGGCGGGGCGACCCGATTCCCCAAGCGGGGGATTGAAGTGAATCCGAAAAAAGGGGGTGCAGTCTTCTTCGCAAACACCACCATTCGGGGGGAGCCCGATCGAAGTACAATGCATGCAGGGACACCGGTAGAGGAAGGGACGAAGATCGTCGTGACCTACTGGCAAAGAGAAAGGGATTTTCAGCGTCAATAACAGGAAGGAGTGGAGTTCATGGAAGAAACAACGGAGCGGGTTCTATACGTACTGGATACCAATGTGCTCATGCACGATCCGGCTGCGCTGTTCCGATTCGAAGAACATGATGTGTATGTCCCGATGGTCGTGCTTGAAGAGCTTGACCGGCACAAGAAAGGGAACACGGAAGTCGCCCGCAACGCTCGTCAGGCGTCCCGGTTTCTTGCCGAGCTCGCGCAAGGAAGGTCGCAGAAAGGGATAGAAGAAGGGATTGCGCTGGGGCAGGTGCCCGAGGGCGGGAACGGCGAAACCCATCCGATTCCCGGAGGGCGGCTTTACTTTCAGACGAATGGCGCCGGCGCCGGTCTCCCGGTCGAGTTGCCGGGGAGCGAACCCGACAACACCATCCTGAAAGCGCTGCTCGCGATCACCTCGGAGACCCGCGATCGCCCGGTTGTCCTGGTGTCGAAAGACATCAACATGCGGATCAAGGCCGCGGCCCTGGGCCTGACGGCCGAGGACTATCGCAACGACGAGGTGCTGAAGGATGTCCGGCTGCTGCATTCCGGTATCCATCGGTACGACGAAACCGTATGGGGCGAATTCGGGGACGATACCCAGTCGTGGAAAAACGGTGACCAGACCTATTACCGCGTGACGGGGGATCCGGTGGCAGAATGGGCGCCTAACGAGATCGTCCATATTGCCAGCGATCACCGCTCGTTCGAAGCGGTGGTCGAGTCGGTGGAAACCGAAGCCACCGCGGCAACGCTGCGCGTGCTGGAGAACTACCGAACAACCGGCGTCTGGGGTATCACCGCCCGCAACGACGAGCAGAACCACACGCTGAACCTGCTGATGGACCCGGAGGTGGATCTGGTCACGCTCATCGGGCAGGCCGGTACCGGGAAGACGCTCCTGGCGCTGGCGTCCGGCCTGGAACAGACGGTGGAACGGGGAAACTACCGCGAGATCCTCATGACCCGGGCGACCCAGCCGGTGGGCGAGGACATTGGATTCCTGCCAGGTACGGAGGAGGAAAAGATGACCCCATGGATGGGGGCGCTCTTCGACAACCTGGAGGTGCTGAATCCGGCGACAGACGAACGCCGTGGGAACAGCTTCGAAGCGGGTGTGACCTCCGAGATGGTCATGCGTCACGTCAAGGTGCGCTCGATGAACTTCATGCGGGGGCGGACGTTCCAGAACCGATACATCATCGTGGACGAGGCGCAGAATCTGACCAGCAAGCAGATAAAGACCCTGGTGACCCGGGCCGGGCCCGGCACGAAGATGGTGATCCTTGGTGATCTGAAGCAGATCGACACGCCTTACCTGACCGAGACCACATCGGGTCTCACCTACCTGGCGCATCGGTTCCGCCCCTGGGAGCATGGCGGCCACCTGGAACTGCCGCAGGGGGAACGGTCACGTCTGTCGAAGTTCGCCGCGCAGGCGCTGTGAACGATCCCGTCGATGACCCGAAAAATTCTTGTGACGGGATCCTCCGGGCTGGTGGGGACGGCGGTTACCGCGGCTCTTCGCGTGCGGGGGATCGAGACCGTGCCATTCGACATCCGGGCAGCCGGAGAGGCCCACCGCGACGTCCGGAACCCGAATCAGGTGCGCCAGGTGATACCTCGTATCGACGGGGTTGTTCACCTGGCGGCGGTTTCGCGTGTGATCTGGGGCGAGCAGGATCCGGAAGGCTGTTGGGAAACGAACGTCGGTGGGCTGCAGAACGTCCTCGATGGGATCACTGAGGCTGGACATAGGCCCTGGATGATCTTTGCCAGCAGTCGGGAGGTGTACGGCCAACCAAGTCGTCTGCCAGCCACGGAGGGGAGCCCGAAAGCGCCGGTCAACGTCTACGGTCGCGCCAAAGTTCGCGGTGAAGAACTAATTGAGAACGCCCGCACCGCAGGACTGCGTGCCTGCACGGTTCGCCTGTCCAACGTATTCGGATCGAACACGGATCACGCCGACCGCGTAGTACCGGCATTCGCCCGGGCCGCGGCCATGGGTGAGACGCTACGGGTTGACGGAGCGGATCAGACGTTCGACTTCACGCATGTCGAGGACGTCACCCGAGGCATCACAACCCTGGCAGAGATGCTTGCCGATGGAGAGACACCCCCTCCGCCGATCCATCTGGTGACCGGCCGGCCAACCACGCTCGGTGAGCTGGCCGAGCTCGCGATCCGATTGGGACGGTCGGGTTCAAGCATCCGATACGCACCGCCACGCGACTTTGATGTCGCGCAGTTCTTTGGAGCGCCGGATCGGGCTCGATCCCTGTTGGGATGGAGGCCATCCGTATCCGTGGAGGAGGGTATGACTCGGTTGATCCATGCGTTCGAATTCGATCAGGCGGAAGAGGTGGAACCGTGAAGGTTCTGAAGGTGATCCACGGTTATCCCATGCGGTACAACGCCGGCTCCGAAGTTTACAGCCAGGCGTTGTGCCAGGGGCTGGCGGGCCGGAACGAGGTCGAGGTATTCACGCGGGAGGAAGACCCGTTTGCCCCGGACTTTGCCATGCGAATGGAGCCGGATGCGGACGACCCGCGGATCACCGTGAACGTGGTCAACAACCCCCGGATGCGGGACCGCTATCGGGTCGAGGGGATGGACCGGCAATTCGCCGAGGTCCTGGATCGTTTCGATCCCGAGATCGTCCATGTCGGCCACCTGAACCACCTTTCCACCTCGCTGCTGCAGGAGGCCGCACGACGGGGTATCCCGATCGTGTTCACGCTGCACGACTACTGGCTCATGTGCCCGCGTGGTCAGTTCATGCAGATGTTTCCCAAGGACCCCGGCGATCCGTGGGCAGTGTGCGACGGCCAGGACGACCGAAAATGCGCCGAACGCTGCTATGCGCGCTACTTCAGTGGAGCGCCGGACGAGTACGAAGCCGACGTCGGATACTGGACCGACTGGGTGAACCGGCGGATGGCGCATGTCCGGGGCATGGTCGACCTTGTCGATGTCTTCATCGCGCCGTCGCGGTACCTGCGGGATCGCTTTCGGGATGAATTCGGGATTCCGGCGCACAAGCTGGTGTACCTGGACTACGGGTTCGACCGTAGCCGACTGGCTGGGCGCCGTCGTGTCCAGGGGGAACCGTTCACCTTCGGCTACATCGGTACCCACATCCCCGCCAAGGGGGTGCAGGACCTGATTCGGGCTTTCGGGATGCTGGAGGGCAATGCCCGGCTTCGTATCTGGGGGCGACCCCGTGGGCAGGACACTGAATCCCTGCAGCGCATCGCAAACACCCTGCCGGCGGAAGTTGCCGGGCGGATCGAATGGTTCCACGAATATCGGAATCAGGCCATCGTTCGAGAGGTATTCGATCATTGCGACGCGATCGTGGTCCCGTCGGTCTGGGTCGAGAATTCACCGCTGGTGATCCACGAGGCGCAGCAGGCCCGTGTACCGGTCGTGACCGCCGATGCCGGAGGTATGGCGGAATATGTTCACCACGAGGCCAACGGACTGCTGTTCGAGCACCGTTCCATCGACTCGCTCGCCACGCAGATGCAGCGGCTGGCGGACCATCCCGAATGGGCAACCCGCCTCGGGGCGCGGGGCTATCTCAACGATGAAACGGGCAACGTGCCCTCGATGGAAGACCATGTAAGGGAGGTGGAGTCGATTTACGGGTCTGTGCTTGAGCGATCCTCGTCCGCTCGGGTCGAGCATCGGAAGGGGCCCTGGCGGATCACGTTCGACGCGAACCCGGATACCTGCAACCTCCAGTGCATCATGTGCGAGGAGCATTCGGTGTACAGCCCGCTTCAGGAGCTTCGTCGGCAGAAGCGCCGTCCGCACCGACTAATGCCGTTCGACATGATCGAGCGCGTGGTCGCGGAAGCCGCACCGCACGGGCTCCGCGAGATCATCCCCTCCACGATGGGGGAGCCGCTGCTGTATAAGGAGTTCGAAGACATCCTGGATCTCTGTCGTCGCTACGGCGTCCAGATGAACCTGACCACGAACGGAACGTTCCCCGGGATGGGGGCCTCGGCCTGGGCCGAGCGGATCGTCCCGGTGACCTCGGACGTGAAGATTTCCTGGAATGGGGCTACCCGGGCGACGCAGGAAAACATCATGGCGGGCATCCGTTGGGAGCAGGCCATCGAGAACGTGCGTGCCTTCATCGCGGTGCGGGACCGGCAGGCGGCCGAGGGTGGTAACCGTTGCCGCGTCACGTTCCAGATGACATTCCTCGAAGACAACGTGGACGAGCTCGCGGATATCGTGAACCTGGCGATCGACCTGGGGGTGGATCGTGTGAAGGGTCACCATCTCTGGGCGCACTTCCCGGAGATCGAGGAACAGTCCATGCGGCGCGGACCGGAGGCCATCGAGCGATGGAACCGGGCCGTGCATAAGGCGCGGGGCGTGGCTTCGAGACGGCGGTTGCCGAACGGTCAGCCGATCCTTCTGGAGAACATCGACGTACTGGATGACACAGCCACGGAGGATCTGGCGCCCGGTGGGCCGTGCCCCTTTCTCGGGCAGGAAGCATGGGTGAGTGCCGCCGGGCGTTTCGATCCATGCTGCGCTCCGGATGCGCAGCGCCGGACTCTGGGGGAATTAGGGAACCTCCACGAACAGGGCATCATGGAAATATGGAACGGCGATGCCTACCGCGAACTGGAGCGAACCTACCATCACCGATCCCTCTGCCGCGGATGCAACATGCGAACGACTGAGGGGAACGAGCGAAATGGATAACGGCGCGCACCTTCGGGTTTCGGACTGCGGCACGCATCATGTCGATGATGATGGACGGCCGGCGTACGCACGCCGGTTCGTGCGCGTGTTCGGGTTCTATGAAGGACGGGCGGCGGTCGCGGCCCGGGACGGATGGTTTCACATTACCCCGGAAGGCTGGGAGGCCTACGAGGCGCGTCACGCCTGGTGCGGAAACTTTCAGGAAGGGCGATGCACCGTGCGCGAAAAGGATGGCACTTACCGGCACATCGACCCCAGAGGAGTCCCGGTCTACCCGGAACGGTGGCGCTATGCCGGAGACTTCAGCGAAGGGTTTGCCGTGGTCCAGGCGGGCGACGGACATTCCACGCATATCGATGCCGAAGGGAAGTTCGTCCATGACCGCCGGTTCCCGGACCTGGACGTGTTCCACAAAGGGTATGCGCGGGCCCGCGACGGCGACGGGTGGATGCATATTGATGGATCGGGCGCCCCCATTTACGAGCGGCGTTTCCAGACCGTCGAGCCGTTCTATAACGGGCAGGCCCGCGTGGAACGCTTTGATGGGGCGCTGGAGGTGATCGACGAAACCGGCGTGGCAACAACCACGTTGCGCCCGCCGCGGCGTTCGGAGCTGGCGGCATTATCCGAAGACCTTGTGGGGTTCTGGCGAACCCAGACGCTCGGGGCCGCGGTCCGACTCGGGGTGTTCGAGGCGCTGCCGGACTCGGAAGCGGCGATCGCCGAGCGGTGCGGACTGACCCCGGAAGGAACCCAGCGGTTGCTTCGGTCACTGGGGGAGCTGGCGGTCGTGACTCGGTATATGGGTCGATGGGAGTTGACGGCGCGCGGGGTCTTGCTGCAGAAGGATCACCACCTGACGCTGGCGGACGCGGCGCTGGAATATGCGGGACCGTTCGCCCGAATGTGGGAAACCCTGCCGGACGCTCTTCGGAGCAATTCCGGATGGAAGCCGCCCGACATCTTCGCGGATGTTGCGAAAGACAGCGAACGTTGCGCCGGCCATCATCGAATGCTGCGCAGCTACGCGCGACACGACTATGCCCAAGTCGCATCGGCTCTGGATCTGCAGGGAACGGAATGCGTCGTGGATGCGGGGGGAGGTGTCGGGGTCCTGGCCCAGCGGCTCGTGGACGCATACCCACAGCTCGAGGTGACGGTGCTGGATCGTCCGGAGGTGGTGGCAATGGGGGAAGCATCAGGCCCTCGGGTGCATTGGCACGGCGCCGATCTTTTCGATGTCTGGGGTGTTCGGGGCGATGCGGTCATTCTCGCGCGGGTTTTGCACGACTGGGACGATTCGGATGCCATCCGGATTCTGAAGCAGGCGCGTACGGCGCTTCCCCGAGGAGGGAAGGTTTATCTGGTGGAAATGCTGCTTGAGGAAGGTGGTTTGGCGGGCGGACTGTGCGACCTGCACCTGCTGATGGCGACCGGTGGGCGGGAACGTTCCCTGGGACAATACGGGCGGCTTCTGGAAGAGGCAGGGTTCATTCAATCCGCTGCTCGAAGGCTCTCATCCCTCTCATCCATTGTTGAGGGAGTTGCTCAATGAGCTTGTGTGCAAGTACGCAAGGAAAAGCAGTGCGCAAAAAAAAGGCCGCCCATCGGGCGGCCTTTTTCGTTGCGTCGGCGTTCTGATCGAGAGTCAGAAGTGGTAGTTCATGCCGACCGAAATGGCGTCCACGTCATAGTCGCTCTCGTCCATGTAGCGCATCCACTCGACGCTCAGGCCGAGGTCATTGGCGACATTGAATTCCGCTCCCACGCCATAGGAAGGACCAGTATCGTCGTCGGTTACCGAAACGCCCCCGCCCGATGCGGTCGCTTCAGCATGCGTAACACCTGCCATTCCATACAGTGAAACGACATTTGAAACGGGCAGGTTACCTCGGGCATAGCCGCCGATCATATAGTCCAGTTCGACATCGACACCGTTGTCGGTATCGTCACTGAGACCGGTGCCGGCGCGACCTTCGACGGCGAAGTATTCATTGAAGAAGTAGCCGCCGCGTGCCACCAGCGCATCCGGGTTCCAGCTGCCACTGACACCTGAAACGTCGGCGTCGAGGTGCGAATACTGCCCACCCACGTAGGGAGTACCGGCGGACGGCTGCGCCAGCGCCAGGGCCGGGGCCAGAAAGCCGAACGAAACCAGGGCGAGAGCTGTTTTGCGCATACAGTGATCCTTGCGTCTGTTGGTGAAAGGAAAGCCCGAAAAAAGGAGGGGCCTGTTTTGACAACCACAAAACCTACAAGGGAGGGAGTTTTGCAGCGACACGGAGGCCAGGCCCCTCCTTTTTCGGGCTTACTGAAAGCACCAGGAAGGAAGCAAAGATGGACTTGACGAAGTGAACGCGAGGAGACAGGAGACTCACACAAGGTCCGTCTTGCCAGTTCCTTCCTGATGACGTGAACAGGATGGTCCAGCATTTGGGCCGTGTCAACCGTGTTAATGAAACTGGAGAATTTCGTAAAACTTCATCCGGTCGTCTTCGCTTCGTGGTGGTTTCTGGCGATAATTGACGTACGCGGGTGGCTGGAAATGAATATCGGGTGACCGGAGGTCTTCCGGTTTTTGGACGTCGCCACCACCAATGCAGTTTTCCACGAAATCACGCCACGCCCGTTGAGCCGCTGGATTGCTCCAGTGCGGACTCAGCCAGATTTTGATTCGCGTGGGCTCGGGTTCAACCAGTCTGGGTGTTGGGTCCTCTTCTTCTTCATCGGGAGGCGGAGTTTCCAGATAAGGGAGTTCCCGCACACGGCAGTCGAGCGTTACGCACGAAACCCCCTTCTTCGTCTGCGTCACTTGCCAGGTCATGGCTTCCACCGTACCTCGGCGTTCGGTGTAAAGGACGTCTTTCGAAGCCGCCGCCGACGGACGGATTGCCCCCATAGTGGCGGTCAGCGGCTCGGTACAGTGCGTGCAAAAGGCATCATAGGCGGAATTGAGTTCGCCGCAGGCCGGGCATTCCTTGGACAGCCATCGGTGCGTGCAGCGACGGAGAAGACCGGTTTCGTCCGATGGAACATAACCCTGGCACTGCTGGCCGTGGTGCCCCGCCAGCTGCTCCCCCTTGTGGTTCACTACCGGTTCTTGTTTTCCCACGGTGTAGAGATAACCGTATTCATCCGCTTCGAGGCTGGTTGGGAGCGCGGCTTTGATGAACGCGTTGACGTGGTCACACTGCGGGCAGCGCACGAGCAGTTTTTCCCGATCGACGGAGTGCCCGGGTCGGGCCGCCTGAATGTCCGGGGCGAACGGATCCCCGCTGCCGCTGAAACGCGACAGGTTGTTGGCATAATCGAGAATCAGGCAATGCGTTTTCCCTGTTTTGGGGGACAGTCGCATACCTCGTCCAAGGATCTGCTGAAAAAGCGAAACGGAATCGGTTGCCCGCAGTATCGCGATCATATCGACGTGTTCCACATCGAAGCCGGTGGTCAGAACACTGACATTGATCAGGTAGCGCAGTTTGTGACGTTTCCGGAACTTCTCCAGAGAGTTCTTTCGCTCGGTGTCATCCGTATGGTGAGTAATCAGGGCCGCCTGTCGCTGGCCTTCCTTCGTTTCGTGAAAGATATCCAGGATCATTTGGGCATGATCGACATTGTGAGCGAAGATCAGGCATGAGTGATAACCCTGCGTCTTCATCTTCCTTTTGATGTCCTGAACGATCCTCTTTGTCGTCTTGCGCGCCCCGGTGCTGGTGAAAACCTTCTTCTCGGACTCGGAGGTCCATTTGAGCGTCTTGTCGCGGCGGAGTTGGCTGGTGTCGTACTGGTCGACGATATCGCCGAAAACCGGCGGGACGATATAACCCCGGTCGATCAGGTAGTGGGGCGAAACGGAGTAGACGAGTGTGGAGAACCAGGGGTCGCGACAGTACATATCGCTCAGCGTAATACCCTTGGTCGCGTCATGGCGGTAAATGTAGCCTTCGCCGAGACGGTAGGGCGTCGCCGTTACGCCAACGACTCGGAGCTGGGGGTTTTTTTCGCGGATCGCCTCGATAATCCGTAGCACCATCGGAGACAGGCGATGGCACTCATCCAGGAATACGCCCGCGAAATCGTATTCGAGGATTTCCTGAAGCCGATCCTTGGAGTTGATGGTTTCCGGATTCGCGAAGATGAAATCCTCGCCATGATCCCGGTATCCCGCGCCCGCACAGAAGATGCTCGCCGGATACCCGTAGTGGACCATCTTCTCCTGGTTTTGTTCGACCAGTTCCGAGCCGGGTGCAATGAGAAGGATCTTTTTCCGGACCCCGGAGTTCTTGAGCGCCATTTCCTGAAGCGCCGCGGCGAGGCCGGCCAGGACATGGCTTTTGCCGGCACCCGTCGGAAGCTGAAGAAGGATGGGCTCCTTGGATTTTCGAAGGTGGTCCGCCCCCGCAAGAATCGCCTGACCCTGATAATCACGCAGGCCGTCGAACGTGTGTTCGAGCAGGCGCAATACCGCCGAAACCGTTTCGGGGGGATGGGTGCGTTTAGAGGCAGCCTGAGACATGCCAGCGTCCTTGCTTGCTGCAAAGCGAATCTTAAAAAGTGTATCACCGCTCTCTAAAAAAACGGGAGCCCGAAGGCTCCCGTTATGGTCAGCGGGTTTGAGGCGATCAGTCTTCGTTGGAGGAAAGACTGCCATCTTCAGTCGCTGGGACCGCCAGGAGGTTCGTCACCGAGCCCTGGCGGATGATCGAGGATCCGGCCGTTGCACGACCGTTCTTCGGGACGGCGGATCCCGCTACGCGATTGGCGCCGCCTTCGTCCGTGAACAGGACCACGTCGACACCGGGGCCGATCACCGCTGCGGCGACCATTTCCCCCGACTTCTTGTTCGGGGCGTGCGCCGTGACCCCCTGACCGCCCCGGCTCTGCAGGCGGAAATCGGTCAGTGGTGTCGCCTTGCCAACCCCCTTGCGGGTGACCACCATCAGGTGCGAGGTGTCCAGTGAATCCTGGTGGACGATCTCGGCGGACAGCACGGATTCCCCGTCCTTGAGTCGGATGCCGCGCACCCCCTGGCTGGTTCGACCGATGGCCCGGGCCTCGTCCAGCGGATAGCGGATGGCGCGAGACCCGCTGGCGGTCATCACGATCTCCTCGGATTCGGGATCGGACGAGATCCGGGCGCAGACGATGCGATCGTCATCGTTCAGCCGAATACCCTGGACGCCACCACGGCGTTTCGCCCCGGAGAACGCGGACAGCGCCGTGCGCTTCACATACCCCCCAGCGGTGAAGATCACGAGGCTGGCCTGCTCGCTGTCGAGGTCGGGGACCGTCAGCATTGCGACAACATCGCCCTCAAGGCCCTCATAGATGTTTCGATAATGTCGGCCCCGGTTCCCCAGTCCGGTGTCAGGCACGTCGTAGGCCTTCACCGCATGGACCTGGCCCTGATCGGTCAGCGCAAGCAGGTAGTCGTGGGAATTGCCGGAGTGGAACGTCGTCACGACATCATCATCGTCCAGGGCGATGATCGAGCGCCCTTTCGTCCCGCGATTCTGACGGCTCATTGCATCGGCGGGCAGGCGTTTGAGGTAACCGTTACGCGTACCAATCAGCATCACCTGCTCCTCGGGGATCAGGTCCGCAGCCGAAACTTTCGAAAGCGAGTTGTCGATCTCGCTTCCGCGTGCGGTTGCGTGCTGATCGGAGAGATTCAGCAGTTCGTCCCGCATGATCGAGGTCTGGCGCTCGGGGCGGGCGAGGATGTCGCGCAGATCCTCGACCTTGGCGGTCAGGTCCCCGTGCTCGTCCCGAATGTCCTGGATCTGCATGCCGGTCAGGCGCTGCAGTTTCAGATCGAGAATCGCCTGTGCCTGCGTCGCATCAATCGACAGCAGTTGTTCCAGAGCCCCGCGCGCCTCTTCGGTATCCTTGCTGCCCCGGATCGTGGCGATCGTTTCGTCCAGACGATCCAGAGCGGCCAGGTAGCCTTCGAGGATGTGGAGGCGTTCCAGTGCGCGGTCCAGATCGTACTGGGTCCGCCGCTGGATGACCTCGATGCGGTGGGCGCGGAAGTGCTCGAAGACATCGCGGATGCCCAGCTGCACCGGCCGCTGGCCGTCGAGCGCCATCACGTTGTAGGAAACCGAGACCTCGAGACTGGTCATGGCAACCAGCTGGATCGCGATCAGATCCGGCTCGTGTCCGGCCTTCGTGTCCAGCACGATGCGGATGCCCTTTTTCGAGGATTCGTCGCGCATATCCGCAACGCCCTCGATCTCCTTCTCCTTCACCAGATTGGCGATCTGCTCAACCAGCTTCGCCTTGCTCGTGGCATACGGGATCTCGGTAATGACGAGGCGTTTCGCACCCCGCGACCGTTCTTCAGTGTGCCAGCGCGAGCGCAGCTTGACCTGACCCCGGCCGGTTTCCAACGCCTGAATGTATCCGTCGAGGCCGTGAACGATGCCCCCGGTGGGGAAATCCGGGCCGGGCATGTGTTCCACGATTTCGCGGGTACTGATTTCCGGGTTATCCAGCCAAGCCAGAAAGGCGTTCGCGGTTTCGGCCAGGTTGTGCGGCGGGATGGAGGTGGCGAGACCGACCGCGATCCCTTCCGTCCCGTTGACCCAGAGGTTCGGGTAGGAGACCGGCAGGACCTCCGGCTCGCGTTCGGAACCGTCGAAGTTGTCGCGGAAGTCCACGGTGTTCTTGCCAATGTCGGCAAACATCTTCGCGCCCATCTTCGACAGGCGCATCTCGGTGTAACGCATCGCGGCCGCGTTGTCGCCGTCGATGGAACCGAAATTGCCCTGGCCGTCGATCAGTGGATGTCGCATGGCCCACGGCTGCGCCATGCGGACGGCGGCGCCATAGGCGGCCGAGTCCCCGTGGGGGTGGTACTTACCAATCACCTCGCCGACGACGCGGGCCGACTTCTTGTGAGCGGATCCCGGCATGATATTCAGCTCGTTCATCGCGTACAGGATCCGGCGATGAACCGGTTTCAGCCCGTCCCGGGCATCGGGCAGGGCGCGGTCGGTGATGACCGACAGCGAATAGTCGAGGAAGGCGTCCTGCATGATCTCCCGGGCCGGGAGATGGATCGCCTCATTGGGCTCACTCGGTTCGGTGGTTGTGGTTTCGTCCGTCATAGATCGGCTCCTTCCTGTTCAGATTTGGGGGTAGCGGGCAAGCCCGCTCAGTCGCAGCCACGTCCCACGCGGCCGCTGTTATTGGAATCGGTAAACCGTCGCCAGTGCCGCCAGCCCTGGGGGCAATGGAACCCCCATTCCCGGACCTTCGGGCCGGTCAGGAACAGGCTGATCACGGGGGCGTCCACCGCCTCCAGTCGATGGGGTGCGCTCGACCGACGAAAGGCACGACGCCCCGGTGTCATCAGGCGTGTGCCGTGCGGCATGTGCTCACGATAAGTGCCTGAAAGAATCCAGCTAAAAGACGCCCAGGGGTGGTCGTGCAATGCCCTATCTTCGTCGCTCTTCTGGACACAGTGCAGATAGATGTTGCACAGCCGGTTGCGAGGGATGACGTACCAGCGAAGCAGGTAGTCATCCCCGATCACGAAGTCCGGTGGTCGGCGCTCCATGTACCGGCGAGCCCAGCGTTCCAGGCGCCGGGTGAGCCAGCCGGGGCGTTGTTCGGTCGAGCGCGCCACGATCAAACGTCCAGACGGGCCTGTTCCGCCCGCTCCTCGATGAATGCCCGGCGTGGCGGGACTTCCGAGCCCATCAGCATTTCAAAAATGGGATCGTCGGCTTCACGTCCGCCCTCCGGGTCATATTCGACGCGCCCGATGCGCCGGGTCTCCGGATCCATCGCGGCCTCCCAGAGCTGCTCGGGGTTCATTTCGCCCAGACCCTTGAACCGCTGGACCGACCACGCATCCGGCTTGTCCTGCTGCGCCAGAAACTCCTCCAGCGCCTGGTCATCCTTCAGGTAGTAGGAGGTCTTGCCTTTGCGTACGCGGTACAGCGGCGGCAGCGCGACATAGACGTGGCCGTTCTCGATCAGATCCGGCGCGTAGACGTGGAAGAACGTCAGCACCAGGGTTGCGATGTGGTTTCCGTCCGAGTCCGCGTCCGCAAGGATGATGATCTTGTGGTAGCGCAGCTTGTCGATGTCAAAATCGGACTTGGGGCCGCAACCCAGCGCCAGCACCAGGTTCTTCACCTCATCGGACTTGATGATCCGTGCCGGATCGGCCCGATAGGTGTTCAGGATCTTGCCCTTGAGCGGGAGAATCGCCTGAAACTCCCGGTCCCGGCCCTGCTTGGCCGAGCCGCCCGCGGAGTCCCCCTCCACGATGAACAGTTCCGATTTCGAAGGATCCTGCTCCTGGCAGTCCGCCAGCTTGCCGGGCAGGGCGGTGGCACTGATCGCGCTTTTGCGATTGACCACCAGATCCCGGGCCTTGTCCGCCGCTTCACGAGCCTTCTGCGCGAGTTTCGCCCGTTCCACGATGGCCTTGGCAACCTGCGGGTTTTCCTCGAACTGGCGGTCGATCATGTCGCGCACGGCACGGGAGACGACCCCTTCGATCGGCGGATTCTTCAGCTTCTCCTTCGTCTGGCCGGCGAACGTCGGATTGCCGAGACGAACCGCCACCGCGCCTACGAGCCCCGCCTGCACATCGTCGCTGGAGAGCGACTGATTGCCCCGCAGCAGATTGTTGTTCTGCGCATACTGGTTCACGGCTCGGGTGACCGATTTGCGCAGGCCGGTGATGTGGGTGCCTTCCGAAGTCGGGATGATGTTGGCGAACCCGGTCAGCACGCCGGATTTGTCGTGCCAGCGCAGTGCCACGGAAACTTCGATGTCGCCTTCCCCTTCGACCGTTTCCTGGTTCTGCGTGGTCAGGGTGTCGGTCAGGGCCTCCCCGCTTTTGCCCGCCAGGTCGTCCAGGATTTCGGCGAAAGCATCGAAGCAGTATTCGACCGTGCGTTCCGGCTCTTCGTCCGTGGCTTCAGCGTGCAGGGACAGACGCAGCCCCGGCGCCAGGTAGGCGGTCTGCTTCAGTCGGTCGGCCACCACGTCGAATTCGATGGAGGCATCCTCATCGAAATACCGCATGTCCGGCCAGAAACGGATCGTTGATCCCGTGTCCCGCTTCTTGTACTCCTGAATATCCGGAGCTTCAGGCTCCCCACCGTGCAGGAAACGCTGGTGGTAACGCTTGCCATCGCGGCGAATGTCCATCGTGAACTCCCGCGACAGCGCATTCGTCACCGCGGAACCAACGCCGTGAAGGCCACCCGAGAACTTGTAGGCCTCGTTATCGAACTTTCCGCCCGCATGGAGCGTGGTAACGAGCAGGGCGGCGGCGTGCATCCCCTTCTCCGGATGCATATCGATGGGGATGCCACGGCCATTGTCCGCGACCGAGAACGATCCGTCGGCGTGGAACGTGGTGGTGATGTGGTCACCGTGCCCGCCGATCGCCTCGTCCACGGCGTTGTCGATGATCTCGTAGAGGATGTGGCGGAGGCCGCCCGAGTCGGTCCCGCCGATATACATGCCGGGGCGCTTACGAACCGGCTCCAGCCCTTCAAGTACCTGGATCGAGCTGGCGTCGTACACCGTGTCAGCTACGTCTGCCATATTCATTCCTTTGTCGTCGGTTGTGCGTATGGAATGGCGAAGCGACCGAAGCCGCAACCGAAATTTTCCCAGTTCCGCCCGGGATGATACGACATCAACGCACCGACGCAATTTCTTCAGCAGAGAAATTTCGCGTGCGAAAAAATCGCGTAGAGGGGGGTCGGTACGGTAGAAAGGAAGTCGCCATCCAACGAAGGAGAAGCGAAATGGCGAAAGAGCCGACGACCATCGAAGTGGAACGCGAAGACCTGCGCATGATGGAACGCGCCCTGGCAAGGTACGCGCAGGAATGGCAGTTCACGATGGAAAACGAAAGCCTCTACCGAACCGAAGAACACGTCCGCGAAATGCGGCGCTTCGTCCGCGACATCGAGGATCTGAGGAAGCGCCTCGACCGTGCGCTGGAACCGCGCGAGCGGCGCTGGTTCGGGTTGCGCCCGAAGCGGGAGAATCGCCGGCTACGCGAGCGCGGCGCAGAAAATCGAGCCGTCGATATCGCGGCGGATTGACGATAACGGGGTGGGCGATCTATGGTGAAGGTAACCCTTCCCGGGGTGACAGGGATGCGGCATGGACCGCCCACTCCGCCTCGCACCACCGCGAGGCAGGCCGAAAAGGCCTCTCCTCTGCAGCCCATTGGCTGCCTCCGAACGCAGGGCCAGTGCGCCCTCATTCACGCAAATGACCAGTCACGAATCGCCGGGTGCGTGTGCGTGCGCGGCGGGAATGGACCCATGCAGGAGAGGTGCGATATGGACAAGGATGCACGAAAGATTCAGTGGCCCGAGCCCTGGCTTCCGCCCATCAATCTGCTGAACGCGCCGCGTCAGCCCGGAATGGAGGCGAACTATCGGGATCGACACACCACGGCCATTGAGGCGGCGCGCGCCCGCGGACGCCGCTCTCAGTAGCCAGACCAGGCATAAACCTTCCTCGGGTCGACAGAGGCGAGTTTGGGGTCTCGTTAAAAACTTTTCCGATGCCAAAGACTCTTGAGCGAGTATTTCGTGTCGGAAGTGGGCAACAGCCCATAACGCCGACTCTGATGGAGTCGGGGATGTTTAATTGCTTTCTAAAGGGGAAAGTGAACGATGAAAAAATCGTTGATGAAAAAGGTGGTGAGTGCCTTGGAGAAGGCCGAAGGGGCCTTCAATAAGGCCGCAGCGTCGTGCATGAGCACGACGGAGAAACTAGCGGAAGGGGGTAGTAAATCTACCCAAGATTCCGCTTTTGAGCGGGCCATGAATGCCAAGCCCGCAACTCCTGCCGGAAAGAAGGGGTTAATGTACCCCCATGAAGATTCATCCAACGATTAACCACAGGCCGCTCACCGGAGCGGCCAACAACGCCGCCCTTCGGGGCGGCTTTTTTATGGGCAAAAGAAATTGCGTAACAGAAGAAAGATGGAAGAATGGGAGGCAAGGAGTAAAACAGAGAACAAGATAATGAACAAAGACAAGGTGGCCAATATCGCGGTACGGGTGCTAACCCGATTGGGGCGATGGGTGGATCGTTTCGCGGACTGGCTGGTGGATGTCACTCCAAAGCCCTCCGGCGACGGGGAGGAGACCCGAGATCGCTCGAGAGAAAACGGGGAGAGTGAAACGGAGCGCCCGCGCGTCGAAACCACTTCGGGCGAACGATTCGCGGCCGGCCGTCGAGAAGGTGAACGCTGGCGGATCCCGCAGTCGCGCAAGGTCCTGGACCGGATCACCGAGATCGCGGACGAAGGGCAGTGGGGACGCGCCCTGGCGTACCTGCGCAAGGTGGACCCGCTGGTGTTCGAAGAGATCCTGCTGACGGCCTTTGAGCGGCAGGGCTACCGCATCGAGCGCAATGAGCGGTACTCCGGGGACGGAGGCATCGACGGCCGCGTGATGATCGGCGGGCGCTTCTGGCTGATCCAGGCGAAGCGGTATGCCAGCGCCATCCGGCCGGAGCACGTTCAGGAGTTTGCGGACGTATGCCGGCGTCAGGAGCGAAACGGGCTGTTCATCCATACCGGACGAACGGGCCCGAATTCGCAGCGGCTGTTCGAGAGCGCCCCGGATCTTCACCTGCTGTCCGGGCGGAAACTGATCGATTTTCTCGTGGACCGGGACGGCCCCGGGGTTTAGACGACCAGCGGGCCGGTCCACGCCTCGCCGGTCGGCAGTTCGAGGATCTCGCGTGGGAGCTCACCCATGACCTGGGTGGCATCCTGCGCGGCGATGTCGTTCCCACGCACGTTTTCACGCGTCACCTGACAGTCCCGATAAGAGGCGAACGTTGCCATGACCCGGCGGCCGATGCGCGAAATCGTCCGGCGCTCCTGGGCGAAGGTGTCCCACGACATCATCTGCTGATCCCGCAGAAACAGGCAGGCGGATGCGTACAGATCGATGTCATCGATCAACGAGGCACTGGCGACCGCGGTGGGCGTGCGAACCTTCACCTCGTATTCCTTCACGTCCACCGGCATCGGGAAGGTCTGGATGTCGAACCCGAGTTCCTGAAGGTGCTCCCGCATGTAGTTGAAGCTCGTCTCCAGGGAGTTTCGGGCGCGTTCCAGTTCCTTTCGGAAAAGCTGCAGATACCAGGCGGCCCAGGGATCATCCGCGAGCGCCTGATCCCAGACCGGGCGAGCCATGGACTCGTGCATGAACAGGCCGATGATGGGTGGTCGCTGATTGCCGTCATCATCGACGTAGGGCGGACGCCCCTCGACCAGTGAGCGCCCGATTCGGGTATGAATGGGGAGGGTGAAGTGTTCTCCCCAGCGGCGATCGTCGGGGAGGCGGTTGTCCGTCTTTTCTTCCTTGGGGGTTTCGGTTACTGCGTTGGCGTCCGTCATGGTCGCACCTCCGGTAAAAAAGGGCCGGCAGGCCCGTCGTTGGAAATGCCTCCTACGGTAAACGATCTCGCGCCGAATGAGGAAGCCCTGGCGGGGTGCTGCCGGCAAAGAGAACCGATCCGAATCGGTTGAAGGAAGAGTTGCAAGCGTTGAAGGAATTGCGATAGGGTCAGAGGTGAAATCCTGCCACCGGGTATATGGGGACAGTTCGGGGTTCTGTGCAAAAACCTTCGATCAGGCCATAGTTTCTCGCGCGAAACTATCGCCTGTTTCCACCCACCGGGTGCTCTGTGCCCGGTGCATGGAGTGCCCGTTTTTTCGGAGGACTCCATGAAGACATATTCTCTCCGTCATGTGCCGGACAAGATCCGGCGCATGACGGTAAAGGAATTCCGGAGCCGGTATGGCGAGAATGCTCGCCTCCGGCTCCGGAAGTACGCCCAGGCCAGCTCTATCGAGCTGGTCTGGGAATAAACAACCCCCGCGGGGCATCACTTCCCCGCGTGGGGAGGTGGTGCCCCTTTTTAATTTTTAAGGAGGCACCAATGAACAACCAACTGATCGCCGAGCTGAAAAACGATCCTGAAATCCGCGAAACGTTCGCGGAGCAGGATCAATCCGTATGGGTCCATCAGGCCGACATGCTCGGCCTGTTGGACCTTGAGGATTTCATCTCCTCGCAAGAGGAGATGAAATCTCAAATCCGTCAGGTTCTCCGGAATCACGGAGACATCTGACGGGGCTGAGGGCGCGCTTGCGCCCTCTCCTTGGAGGGAATGGTTATCCGTTTCCTCCACGGAGGGGGCGCAGGCAAACCCAAAGCCTGTCCCTCCCGATCAACCTTTTAACGGAACGGGAGAGACATCATGCGGATCAACGGCGAACTGTTGGAGTCTTCGGAAGTGCGTGCGACCTTCGTTTCGGTCTCGCCCGAACGCTGGCTGCACGCCGCGGAAGTGACCGGCCTGGTCGACAGCACGGAGAAACTGGACGAGCAAGGTGTCCAGGAGATCGAGCGTCAGATATGGCGCCGTGTGAGCCAGGCGCTGCGCAACCACGGAGATTGCTGATACGACCGCAGGGCGGCCCGAACATCGGGTCGCCCTTTTTTGTGCCTGAAATCCGGCGCCCGAAAAAATTGCGAGATCGATCCGATTGCGTATCGTGGGTCCCATCAGGCATTCAGGAGAAAGAGATTGGGAACGGACAAATACGACCATGATTTCATGCGCCGAATCCGCCAGGACATCCAGGCGGCTGCGCGCGCGGCCAGGGTCGCCGCGAGCGACAGGAACTACCAGCATGCCTATCACAGCGAACTGCGCCGCGAGCCCTTGCGGGCGGACATGGTCGCGGTGAGCGCCAAGGGCATGGTGATCACACCCGCCTGGATCTTCCAGGATCAGGGGCGATTCATCCCCATGTGGCACCCGAGCGAGACCAACCTGTTCATCGGGGAAGATGGGCTGATCGAATACCTGCTGGTCGTCCAGGTCCCGGAAAGCGAACCACACGTCTTCGAGGCGGAATCGATCCCGAACACGCTGTTCTACAAGCCGGTGAAGGACGAAGACGGACTGGCTGTGGAGGCGATCATGGCCCAGCACAACCGTCTCCCGCAGTCCGAAGAGAACCCGGATCCGAACGGTCAGGCGATCGATCAGACCCGCATGAACCTCGAGGGCTGGTTCGCCGAGCAGAGCGTCGGAATGCTGCTGGCGCTGGCGGACACGGGGTGGGGGCGCCGCGGCCTGCTCCCGGAAGTGCGCCAGAGCATGGAGGCCTACTGCGAACGCGAGGGCTACGACATCACACCCTGGCGGCGTCAGGCGGCCCTTGGTGAGCCCGTGCGCATCAACCCCGAACCGGAAAAGATTCTCGGTTGGTTGCACCGCAATCGCCCGGGGGTCTACGTCGCGATCGTGATGATGGGGTTCATCAAGGATATCCATCCGGTGTCGCTGGCCTACCGCATGGACCCCCATCTGCGTGAAGCCCTGCGGATGTACGATCCGGAATACGACTTCGAGGGCGATACCGACAAGGCCAAGGAGTATCTGGGGAATCTGGCGCGCGAAGTGCTGGACTGGTTGCCGGAGGAAAGCCTGCGGCCGATGACCGACGGACCGGTGCCGCTGCACCGTTGCGACGAAGCCTACGACGGGCAGAACGTCACCCGTCTTTTTGGGAAGGAGTGAGGGCATGAAAAGTTTCAAAGACAAGACGAATGACGAGGTGTGGGAGGACATCCTGTGCGTGGATCCTCAAGAACGGGAATCTGCCAAAAAGAGCCGCTGGGTTGCGGGCCTGGGCGCTCTGGCGGCTTCAGTCGCGGCCGCTGCCATTGCTTCTTGGGTGGAATTCCAGGGGGGATGGGGCATCCTGATGGCCGTCGGACTGGCGGCGGCTGTCCTGACCGCATGGATGGTATATGCGGCCATTGAGTCGGATTACATGAAGTTTAATCCGGCAAAGGATCGATTCGAGGAAATCCAGGATCAGGTCGAAGAATCCATATTCGAGATCGCACGAACATACGAAACAAGAGGGGACGACCACGACCTGGAAATTCGGCATTTTAGTTTCCGGGTGAGCCCGCCCGACGATCCCGAATCCAACGGGGTGATCACCACCGAAGCCTGCATCCGCACCTCGAGCGATCAGGACCGATACATCCGGTTCGAAGCGGAGTTGATGGCGCCTGAAAGGGGTGAAGAGGCGGGGTCGACGCGCTATCGACTCATCAATCGGCGCCGCATGGACGAAGAATACGAGCCGGTAACCGATCTCACCCTGGAAGGGTGATCCGGACGGGGGGAGGGGGCCGATGATCAATCTCCGATGGACTTTCGTGATCGTTCTGCTGGCAGTAATGGCGGCCAATGTCTGGGCTGTCCATGTCGCCATCGATTCCATGGCGCAGGACCGGGCGCACATGGCGGCCAATCAGGCCGCCAATGCGATCCGGGGGGCCGATCCGGCCGACCCGGAATCCATTCGGGATCAACTGGAAGGGGTTGCCGCACCATCGGATGCGTACATACGTGTCCGTTCCGTGGGTGGCGGCGCCATTGCGGCTCCGGGCCACGATGAAAAGCCCGATGCGGTCCGGCAGACGGCGACAGGAACCGCGATCGTGGAGCCGGAAGAGATGGGCGGAGAGGCGACGCCGGACGATTCATCGGTGATCGTGGAAGTCGAACTCGCGGATCGGATGATCGTTACGCAGATTGTCGCGCTGACCTGGATGATGCCGGTGCTGGCGATTCTGGCGTTTCTGGCCTTTGCGATGACCGAAAGGACCCACCGAACCATGGTGGAAGAGGCCACCGGCGCCCTGGACCTGCTGCGCATGGGGAAGAAGGCCGAATCCGATAGCAAAGATCGCGCCCCTTGGTGGCAAATACTGAAGGGGCCGAGCAAAAGCTACGACTCCAGCATGCGTGAGCTGCTGGAAAAAACGATGGATAGCTACCGCTACAACAAGTCCGTCCAGGAAAAAGAGCGCGAAATCCAGAGCCAGAGGAAAGTGCTCGAAGAACAGAAAGTCGAGCACACCTATCGCGTACACGATCTGAAAAGCCGTATCGGAATCGTACACGGGATGGCGAACCATGCCCTGCAGTACCTGCTTCCGGGTCAGCAACGGGGTAAGCCTGACGATCCGAGGATCAACAAGACACTGCGGCAGATCCGGGAGGCCGCCAGGCAGATCCGGGGCATGGTGGAGGAGGATCTGCGCAACGATCTGTCCGCTGAGTCGCCCGTGGAATGGGTGGAGGAAGTGGTTCGAACCCACCAGATCGCGGCCAGATCCCGGGGAATCGTATTGCGGCTGCGTGTGGATGCCGAGGTCCCTGGGAGGATGCCAGGAATCAACGAGCATGCAATCCGTTCGGGTGTCCAGAACCTCCTGGCCAACGCGGTCCGGCATTCGCCGGACGAGGGGCGCATCGACATCGAATTCGCCCGAGACCCCGAAGACCCGAGGTATTGGGCCATCGACGTGATGGATGAAGGTCCTGGAGTCCCGGAAGGGATGGAAGAGCGGATATTCGAGCAGGGTTACACGACGGCTTCACCCGCGGAAACGGGGCATGGGGTTGGCCTGAGTGGGGCCCTGTCGCGCATGCGCGAAGTGAGCGGGGATCTGCAGGTGGTACGGAATCGGCGCCCCAAGGGTGGCGCCTGGTTCCGTATGCGCTGGCCGATCCAAAAAACTGGGGAGACGCGGATCGATCAGGAAGTGCAGCAAGACGTCGGCATCGTTTGCGCCGAAGGGGATTACGCGGAAAAGGCCCGCCGAATGGTGGCGCACGTCGAACGATTGGATGGTGTTCGCGGGCAGGTCCGGCCACAGGTAGAGGCGGATCCATCGATTGCGCTATGGATCGCTGATGCGCAGCTCGCTACCGAGGCGAGCGGTCGTGAGACGGACGTGCTATGGATCAAAAGTGAGCTGGATGGGATTGGCGACACGGAGTTGGTTCGGTGGCCGTTGCTGCAGGAAATCCGGAATGGGATGTCCGGTGTGCTCCGGGACGAAGGCTACGAACCTGGGGATGGGGATATAGTGGACGACCAGCCGGTGTTGCTGTTGGTGGATGACACCCGTGAAAATCTGTCGATGCTCAGGGATCTCGTTCAGCGCCACCTGCGAGCAGAAGACGGGATACGCATCTGGACCGCCGGTTCGGCGGAACAGGCGCGGCGTAGGATCGAAGAGAGCGGAGGGGAAATCAACGCCGCGATCATCGATTATCAGACGCCGGGTGAATCCGGGGTAGACCTGATACGCTGGATCATGAGGGAAAGTGGGCATGACATCGCATGCGCACTGATTACGGCGCATTCGGGCATGGATATCTGGCACGAGGCCGTGGTCGCTGGCGCGCGGAAGACATTCCCGAGGCCGCCGGCGCCGGAAGAACTGCGGAAATTCCTGGTGGAAAATCTTGGTCTGAAGCGCGAAGACCCACAGGATGAAGCGGGAAGGTATTTGCTCGACCCCCAGCCCGCGGATTCCGAAGAAGCTCGACGTCAGGTTGAGATACGAAAAAGGATCGTGGAGCGTTTGTCGGAAGCCATCACCGCGATCGATGCTCGAGACGAAGCGGGGATGGACCGAGCCCTGCATACGGTGGGCGGAATGATTGATATGCACACCGGAGAAGGCAGCGAAATGATCGAAGAGGCCGAGAAATTGGTGCGCGAAGAAGACTACGAGCAGGCAAGTATCCGGGTACAGCGGGTAAAGGAGACGTATGAGCGGTAGTCGTCCGGTGAAGGTGTACGTCATCGAGGATGAAGAGTTGCTCCTCGAGAGCATCACGGGAGCACTGCAGTCAGGATTATCGGAATGGTTCGGCGAAGAAGACTGCGTAGTGGAAGGCTATAAGCGCCTGGCGGATTATTATTGCGACCATCCAGTGCCGGATGATGGAGAAGTAAGGATCGTGGTTCTTGACCTGTTCCTGGACGGAAATGAGAACGGGTTTGCGGCGCTCCGGGATCCTGTGTTTCGGGGGTTGGCCGACTACATCATCGGCGTATCGAGGATGTCCGAAAGACCCCAGCTGCGTTATATGCTTAAAAAGGAGCTCCTGGATGCATTCATCGCGAAAAAGAGCGGGACGGTCAGTGAGATCGTGAAAGCGGTCGTGACATTGGGCAATGGCGGCGACTACCGCAACGAAGTGATGGTCGAGGCGCTGGAATCCGAAGAAGAGGACCCGGTGGCGAGGTTGTCGGAAAAACAGATCGAAATCCTGGTGGATCTCGATCACGGAAAAACAGTGAAGCAGATTGCCATAGACATGGGGATAGGGGACAAGGCGGTCTATCGACACCGTGACCGGGCGTATGAGCGGATCGGTACGACACGCTGGTCGGAAATACGGCGGCTGCTCACCATCCATGGGTATATCGCTTGAGCGCATGAGGGGGGAGAAAATTCGACACAGCCCAGGGGTAGGCAACGCGCCAGGGCGCCAGTAGGCTAGTCACCGTACTCGACGGATCGGGCCACGGACGGACACCACGGAGGGTGTAGACCGGGAGGAGCTCGGCGGCACATCAGGAGGATGTGCGGACCAGGATGGTCGATGGCGTCCATGGATGACGCCGCCACGGAGTGGCAGTCGGACGGAGCCGACGATGGATATAGACCATCAGGATGATGTGTCGCCCCGCGCCACGGAGGCATGCCCATACGGATAGGGGATAGGGGCCGAGGTCAGGGCACACTGGACCTCATGCGGGCATCGAGATGGATCAAGATGCCATGGAGCCCGACGGACCGGGACCGCCGCCACGTATGGCTGCGAGGGTACGGATGCTCGATGTAGATGCGCTGGGAGCGCGGAAGCCAGTCCACCATTACGGTGGGCTGGCTTTTTTTTTGGAAATCGCTCCGAAAAAATTGCGTCGACGATCGAATTTGGCACGATGGCATCGTTGCATGAGAAAAAAGGAGAGAACGAACGATGGAAAAAGAGATTTATCGAACCCAGCCGACGCTGATGGCCGTCGCCGTGTCGACCGCAATCCTGGCACTGTCCGGCTGCGCGAGTAGCGGGGGGAGCAGCAGTAACGGGGGCGGTGGAAACGATGACCAGGGTGACGAGGTTGGCGAGCAATGGCCGGCCGAGCCGCAGGGCTTCGTAGCCAGCCGGGACTTTGGCGATGTCGACGAAGAATACGACGACCTGGATGAAGAGGATGTCGCCGATGTTCAGGTGACCGTAGTGGACGACTACATCCGGAAGTCCCATAAGGATTTCGAAGGGCAGCTGGTAGAGGAAGGCGACGGCAATCCGGATCATATCGTTCAGGATGACGATGCAGTGAGCGACTGGGATTTTGTCGACGGAGATGCGTATGACCATGGAACGCCGGTCGCGTCCCTGATTGCCGGTCGTAAATACGGTGTCTCGGGGGATGCGACCCTTCACCTCGTGGATCGTTATGACGAAGAAGGCCAGTTGGGAAGGAACGTGCGTGGCGGCATCAAAGCCGGGGCAGAGGCAGGCTCGGATGTGATCAATGTGAGTTTCGGCCCCGCGCCGGATGCGGATGAGGATGGGAATCCGGTAGGGCCGCTGGACAAAGGCGTTCTCGCTGACAGGGTGGCCGATGATGTCATCGAAAATGATGTTGTCGTAGTGGAAAGCGCAGGAAATGCTGGCATCCAGAGAAAGATCGGGGATCTGGAGGATGAAGAGCTACTGAACCACATTGTACTGGTGGGGGGTGTCGGGTATGACGGCCAGCGGCACCCGCAAAGTAATTATCCCGGGGATGACGAAAGGACCCAGGATCGATGGATCGTCGCGGATTACCATGCTGGAGAAGCCGCCAGCGGAAGAGGGGACGAAGGAACCACGCGGTTCTCCGGCACGTCCGTTGCGGCACCGGTTATCTCGGGGAAGATCGCGACCTTGATCTCGGTATGGCCCCATCTCGGCGTGGAAGAAGAGGGGGATGATCACGCGACGCCCCTTCTGGCGGCCCAGCGGCTGCTGGACACGGCGGATTGCTCCGAGGGAAGCACGGGCTACGAGTCCGAAACCAAGTGCAATGAGGAGCTGGGGCAAGGAATTGCTGACCTGGAGGCGGCAATGGCGCCGGAAGGGGAAGTCAAGATTGTCGCGGCGGGAGCGGTCGAAAGCGATGGCGCGAGTGATGACGCTGATGAAGGCACAGCTCAGGCCCAAAGCGTGACCGACACGTATGCGTCCTGGTCGCACGCCTTCGGGAATGGGCTCCCGGCCGACAGTGAACTTTTCGAGGGCGCAGTCGGCTTTGATGAACTGGGTCGGGATTATGCGGTTGATCTGAGCGGTGCCCACCGCGGCAATTCACTGCAGGCCGATGTGATGCGTCAGCGGATGCAATCGCATCTTTCGAACGCAGGGGTCGGTGGTGGTGAAATGGTGGAAATTGCCGAAGGTATTCGGATGGATGCACGGCATACCGACTCGGGTGAATTGCTCACCGGTCGTTTCGACATGGACTTCGGCGGTACCCGCGTGTCCGCGTTCGGCTTCCAGGGTGGAGAAGAAAACCCGATGGAGACCGTGCTGGAGGGGGTGGATACCGCCATGCTGTCCAGCACCACGCCGCAGTTCACCCACAGTCTGGACGACGTGGCCGGTGTCACCGCTGAGGTCGGCCTGACGGAAATGTTCAGCGTCAGCGCGGAATACTGGTCCGGGCGCTCGGACGAAGATCCGGCCGAGCGGGTGCTGAGTGAGGACACCGTGGGTCTGTCGGATTACGGCGTGGACCGCCAGGACATCGCCCTGCACATGCAGGCCACGGACGAGCTGCGGCTGTCGCTGGGTCAGGGAATGCTGCGTGAGGACAACGGCATGCTGGGCTCTCGTGGCTATGGTGCGCTGAACCTGGGTGACGAGCACGAGCTGCATGTCACCAGTCTCGGGGCGGAATATGCCGTGTCGGATCGACTGAGCGTGACGGGTCAGTACGAGTACGGCCAGGGCCGTATGGACGGCGGTGCCGGCATGATCCGCTCCATCGACAACCTGCGCACCGAACAGGCCACTCTGGGCGTGGCGTGGGACGGCGATGACCATCAGGTCGCGTTCATGGCGAACCAGCCGATGCGGGTCACCGGCGGGGAAATCCAGGCGAGCGTACCGGTCGGCCGAACCGTGGACGGTGAGGTGGTTCGCGAGGACCGCACCGCCAGCATTGGCACCGAAGGTCGGCAGATGGACATCGAGCTGGGCTACAGCTTCATGCCCGACCGTGACAGCCGCTTCAACGCGAACCTGCTGTACATGGACCAGCCGAACCATGACCCGAACGCCTCGGGTGAATGGGCCGGTGCCGTGACCTACGCGGTGCGGTTCTGATGGCGGCTCGATACGCCATGACCCTCATGGTGGCCCTCGCGGGGGCCACCATGCTTTCCGCCTGTGCCGGCGGCGGTCAGGCCGGGGTCGGAACCCACGAATCGAAGGCCGGCGACTCGGAGCCCAGCGTTCGCTATGTCCCGATTGGCCGGGACGAGGGCGGGTGCATGCAGTATCGCCCGGAACCACTGAAAGAAGACGTCGCGGTGCCGGCGGCGATCTTCTTCTGGGATGGCGAGGGTTACACCACCAACCGTGATCGGTGCATACCGGAGGAGCCGAAACCGTGAGCGAGGCCGTGAAAAAAGGGTGGATCAGCGATCGACCGGAGCCCCGGGTGCGACAACGCCGGGTGGATGCGACCACCGAGCTCAAGGCACGCGATGAAATGGGGCTGACGGAAATCCAGGCGCGAGTGCTCGCCGGCCGGCTGGCGGTCCCCGAACATCAGAGTCTGGAGCCGATCGTTTCGCCCACGTTGCGGCATCTGTCCGATCCGACGGGGTTGCCCGACATCGAGACGGGCGCGCGCCGCCTGGTGGAAGCCGTTCGCGCAGGGGAAACCATTGCCCTGGTGTGCGACCACGACGTGGACGGTGTCACGAGCATGGCGGTCCTTTATCGCGGGATCGTCGATGTGCTGGGTGGTGACGCATCGTGCCTGGCACCGTTCATCGGTCATCGGCTGAAGGAAGGCTATGGGCTGTCCGATGCCCTCGTGGACCGGATGCTGGAAGACGCGAGCCCGAGCCTCGTGGTGACAGCGGATCACGGGAGCGCGGACGAACCGCGCATTCGGCGGCTGGCGGAACAGGGCATCGAGACCATCGTGACGGATCACCACGCGATCCCGGAGGACGGGATCCCGGCGTCCGCGGTGGCCTGCATTACGCCCACCCGCGAAGACAGCCGATACGGAGATCCGGCCATTGCCGGGTGCATGGTGGCCTGGCTGCTGATCGCGCAGGCGGGGCGGATGCTGGATCTCGATGAAGAGTCGATGAAGCAGACGCGTCAGGCTCGCGACCGGCTGCTGGATTTCGTGGCACTGGGAACCGTCGCGGATTGCGTGAGCCTGGGCGAGAGCGTGAACAACCGGGCCGTGGTGCGCGCCGGTCTCCGCCGAATGAACGAAGCGGAGCCCCGTCCGTGCTGGGCGGTCGCGCGAGAACGGCTTGCGCAGGGTCAGCGCGATCTCGATGAACAGAGCCTCGCCTTCGACATCGGGCCCCGGATCAATGCCCGCGGTCGTCTTGATGAAGCGATGGCCGGTGTGCGTTTTCTGCTTTCCGGGAACGACCGGACGGCGACGAAATGGTGGGAAGCCATCCAGGAAGAGAACGAGAACCGCAAAGCGATCGAGCGGGACCTGAAGGTGACGGCGCTGGAACAGGCCAGTGAGCGTTATGCGGAAGGGGCGTCCGGTTTGGCAATCTGGTTGTCCGAAGGGCACCCGGGCGTGCATGGGATCGTTGCATCGCGTGTCGTGGAGGCGTTCGGGCGCCCCACGGTCTGTCTGTCTCCGGTATATGGCGATCCGGACCGCATTACAGGGTCCGCGCGGGGAATTCCGGGTATCCATATCAAGAGGGTAATGGATGCGGTTGCCACTGCGGCGCCGGGCATGTTGATCAAACATGGGGGGCACCAGGGAGCGGGCGGGCTGACGCTTTACCGAAAGGATTTGTCCCGGTTCCAGCAGTTATGGGATACCGCGTGCCAGACTCAAGCCGAAGCGGTTGGGGTGCGGATGGACCCGGTAATCTGGGTGGATGGCGAGCTTCACCGGCCATCGCTGGAAACTGTCGAGGAACTGCGAGCCATTGCGCCTTTTGGGCGCGGTTTTGAAGGTGCGCAATTCAGGATGAAAGCCAAAGTTCGAGGCATGCGTGCGGTTGGAGACAAGACGCACTTTCAGGTTACGCTTCAGGGGTCATCGGGTGTATTCCGCGGGATCTGGTTCAATGCAGTGACCCCGGAAAAGGCGGGCTTTGCGCCCGTGGAGGAAGGCCGGTGGTACGAGTGGGTGTATGCATTGGGCGTTAATGATTTTTCCCCAAAAAAGACCAATGAGTGTAATCGAGACCTTCAGCTTGTGATCCGGCATGTTGTTCGGGCGGATTCATGAAACAGGTGGGTTAATAAGGAGATACAGCGATGTCAGGGACGGAAAACGAGAAGAAACCGGGTAACGATGAAGCAATGCCTGAATCGGCGAAGCCGGATCCCGTAGATTCTGACGAAACGGAGGGTCGTGAGGGTAATGATGGTGAGCGGCAACGTCGTCAGGAGGACAACGAAGCAATCGAACCCCCGGATGCCCTGGAAGACGGGGTCGAAGAAGAGGACCTGACACCTGAAGAAAGAACGGAGCGGCGTCGTGAACGATTCGTTCAGGGTGTCGAGAATGCGGTCATCCAGGTGCTTCCCGGGAAACGGGTGCTGATAGTGGCGGTCGTGTTTGCTGTTCTCTATGTCTTCAATTCCAACGAATTCGGGGAATGGCTTAATATGGAGAGCCCGACGGTCGCTGAACTTCGGGAATCCGGTGATCTGGAAACCCATCGAAGGGAGCGTCGACTGGAAATCGCGAACTCTTTCCCGGACTGGTCCAGGTTTCCCTATGAGGCCAACGTAGAAGAGGAGGCGGTCTTTTCGATTCAGGCATTCGTTGATCCGAACTGCCCGGTTTGCCGGCGTATGTTTGCGGAAACGGAGGATTTGAACGATGCCGGAATTTCCGTCGAGTACATCGTCGTTCCACGCAACCGTGGCAGCGAGCTCGGGTTTGAAACCGCCTCAACGATATATTGTGCCGACGACTCACGCGAGGCGTTCGAGATGGAGATGCGGGGGGAGACCTACTTGGCGGACGAATGCCCGTTGGGAGAAGTTCTGGACGGGTTTCACGACCGTATGGATGCGATGAATCCGGATGCCCGACGTCCTTACGCTGTCACCATGGCCGGGGAAGGTGTAAACCGAAGGCTCGAACCGGGTGAGTGGGTCGACCTGGCGATCGCGAGCATGATGGGCGATCTGGCCCCTCAGACCGCAGATCAATGATCGCAAAAGACGCTCAAGAGCCAGCATCGGCCGCCAAGGCTGTGGTGAAGCGGTCATCCTCATCGGGCGATCGTGGGCTCGGTCGGCTGAAGAGTTTCGGGGTTCAGGAGCTGTGGCAGGTTGCCCTGTTGCTGCCGGATGCATGGGACGACTTCCGGCAATGCTGGGACCGTTTCGAGATGCTGGCCCCTGGCGAGGGGTCCCGGGTGCTGGTCAGGGGGCGGATACAGAACCACCCATCGGTCAAATTCGAAGGCGGCCCGCCAAGAACATCGGTAATCATGGAAGACCCGGCGGGCGAAACCGTGGGCTTCACGCTGTTTGGCGACATTCGGGAAATGGATATTCAGCTGGACCATGGGGCCGAAATCCGTGCCTATGGCACGCTCGGGTCGTTCAAGGATATGCGCTGGCTTCAGAGCGCAGAGGTGGTTGGCAAAGAGTGGATCGGGCATCTTCGCCCCCGGTACCCCGGTAAAACACGGGTGATCAAGCCGGAGACGGTGCGGGAGCGTGTGATCCGGGAGCTGGACCATGCGATCCCCGAGGCGGCCCGGTGGATTCATGGTCAGGCGCTGGACGCGGCGCGCGCGGTCGGGGTCACCGTGTCGGCGACGGAGGCGGATGTGACCCGGTGGCTGTGGGAGGCGCACGCCCCGGAAAACCCGGAACAGGGCTACAGGGCGCAGTCGAAGCTGGAAATGCTGGCGGCGCTGGCGACGCTGTCCCGGGCCTACGATGCGAAGTCCGGTGGTGCGGAGGCGTCCGGCCTGGACCTGTCCGGTTGGCGGCATCGCCAATCCGGCGTGCCATTCGAGCTGACCGCGGAACAGCGGGACGCTCTGGAAAAGATCGAAGGACAGATGGTTTCCTCCCAGCCCCAGCGCCATTTGATATCGGGTGACGTGGGGACCGGCAAGACCGTCGTGTTTGCGCTGGCGGCCGCGGCGAACCATGACCTGGGGCATCACACGGCCATCATGCTCCCGAATGAGCCCCTGGCGACGCAGGTGGCGCGTGAGATGCGGGAGATGTGGCCCGATCTCAATATTTTCGAGGTCTCCGGCGGCCTGAAACCGGGCGATTGGCGCGAAACGGAAGGGGCGTGCGTGTTTGTCGGGACAACGGCCCTGCTGAGTCGGATCCCGGATCGGGATGCCGGCGACGTATCGCTGGTGATCGTGGATGAGCAGCAGAAGTACAGCGTGGATCAGCGTGAACAAATGGCCCGGCACGGAGCGCATGTGATCGAAGCCACGGCAACGTGCATTCCACGCACGATGGCGCTGGTCCGTTACGGCGCGGCTGAAGTCAGCCAGCTGCGCCAGTGCCATACGCCCAAGGAGATCGTCACCGAGATTTGCCGACATGCGGATTCCGAACGGGTCTGGCGCCAGGTCGCCAAAACAGTCGGCAAGGGGTATCAGGCCCTCGTCATCTATCCGTTGAAGGAGGACGACGAGGAAGGCAATCCGCAGGCGCTTCTGAACGCGGCGGCTGAATGGAAAGCCCTCTGGGGTGAACGCGTCAGCGTGATCCACGGGGCCATGACGACGGAGGAGAAGTCAGAGGCGCTGCGGCGGATGCGCGACGGGGAAGCGGACATCCTGCTCGGGACCACGGTGGTGGAGGTCGGCGTCAATCTGCCCCAGCTGCGCCACATCGTCATCACGGATGCCAGTCGCTACGGCGTGACGCAGGTGCATCAGCTGCGAGGTCGTGCGGCCCGCCAGGGTGGCAAAGGCCTGTGCAGCCTGATCATCCCCGACAAGGCCAAGGACCGCGTGTACGAACGTCTGTCGATCCTGGAGCGTACGCAGGACGGATTCGAGGTGGCCGAGCACGATCTGAAACTCCGCGGGTTCGGCAACCTCTCGTCGGACGAAGGGGCGAACCAGTCGGGGGCTGACGAAACGTTCCTGTTCGGGCGTACAATAGGCATCGACGTAGCGGACCGCGTCGCCGGGATCATCCAGCAACGCCTGGCGGAGCAAAGCGAAAGGAACTGACCCCCTACCGGAGGATGGCGGGGGGCTCGCAAGACCGGAAAAGGAGTTCGGTAGTGCTTCAGGGATGGGCAAGAAAAGCCGGGGAATGGAAACGCCGCATTCTGAGGAAGAAGCGGATCGAAACCCCGAGTGCCGGCGAGATAGAGCGCCAGCGCGGCATCAACAAGAGCAAGCCCGTCGAACAGCGCCCCTTTTCGCTCGAGGAAGACATTCCCCGATATCCCTCGTACATGGAAGGGATCCCGGCCGTTGGATATGTCACGGTCCTGCAGACGCAGAAGGAACTGATCCGCAAACTGCAGGAAGAGTTCGGGGCGCCCAATAAGGCCGAAAAAGAACATTTCAATCAGGCGCTTCGCAACTACGCGGCGATCGTCCATCTTCTGCCAGCCTCGGAATACGATCACCACGCAACCCCGGGCGGCCTGTTTCGTCATGGGCTGGAAGTGGCCCTGGCCGCGCTGCGCTCATCGAACTACTACTCCCCATTCGCGCGGACCGAGTACGCCGAGCGTCGCAAGCACCTGGAAGTGCGTTTCCGGTTCGCCCTGCTGGTGGGGGCATTGTCGCATGATATCGGCAAACCGATTACGGACATCAACGTCACCGATGCATCCGGGAGCATTCGGTGGAATCCCTTCAGCGCCTCGATTCCCGAGTGGGCGGAAAAGCACGGCATTGACCGCTACTTCATCCACTGGAACAAGGGGCGGCACAAGAAGCATCAACCGGCTTCCCTGACGCTTCTGAACGAGATCATGGGGCCAGGCGGGAAGGAGTATCTCGCGGAAGTTCCATCCGACATCTTCTCCAATCTCCTGGAAGCCATTTCCGGTGAGGCGTCCGCTCTCAACGTCCTCGGGCGGATTCTCAAGGAGGCGGACTCGAACTCCACCACGCGGGATAAATCCAGCGCCAAGACGGCCGACACCGGCGCGGCGATCCCGGTGGAGAAATACTACCTGGCTGCAGCGCGCAGCCTGATAGGGAGCGGCCACTGGAAGCCCAATAAGCCGGGGAGCCCGCTCTGGATCATCGACAATACGATGTACCTGGTGTGGCCGGCCGCGGGTGAACAGATTTCGAGCAGTCTGAAAGCGGATCAGGTCCGGGGAATTCCGCTCGACAGCGAAACCATCCTGAGTGAATTGGTCGATCGCAGTCTTGCGCGGCCGTTCGTGAACGAGCAGAACGAAACCCGGAAACTGTGGCCCATCGTGCCCGAAGTGCTGGCTCAGTCGGGCGGGCTCAAGTCCCCGTTGATGGCGCTCCGGCTGCAGTCGATGGAGGCGGTAACCGAGCACTCACTTCCATCGACCGAAGGTGCGGCGGGGGAGGAGGCCCTGGAGCGCCTTCAGGGTGGGAAGCCAAAACCGGCAGAAGGGGAAGCACCGGCCGGGACGGACGCGCCCGTGGCAGGACCCGAGACGGGCGCCACCCCCAGCGGCGAAGCACCGGCGAGCGAGGCGAGTGCCGCGCCGCCGGCGGAGGCGCCCACGACGGATACACCCTCCGAGAGGGCCGCAGCCCCCGATGTGCCACCCGAAACCGAAGCGGGCAGCCCGGGGGAATCCCGGCCTTCCACGGCAGAGGCTGGCGAAGCGAATACACAGGCCCCGTCACCGGCCAAGGCGCCGAAGACCCTGGCGGACCAGGAGCCGCCGCGCATCATTCCCGACGAGGACTATGTCGATTCCATCGACGGCGAACAGGTCCGTCAGGTATTCGAAGAGAACGGGCTGATCGGGAACATCCTCGCGGCTTTCGTCGATGACCTGAACGGCCTCAAGGAGCCTTGCGAAAACATCCAGACGGTTACCTACCAGGTAGGGGAGGACGCGGAGCAGAAGGAGCGGATCGTTGCGCTCGCCGTGCCCGGGTGGTTCCGGGACATCCATGACGATCGGGAGATCATCGAGCAGGAAGCGAAAGAAAGCGGACTTTTCTTCAAGAACGTGGGTGGCGGTCTCTCGATGCCGGGCAAGGACGGTGAGGAGGAAGAGTATTGGCGCTTGCGTTACCTGCCAAGCCAGGCCGTGCTCAGAATGGCTTCCCGGTACCGCCAGATGGTGAAGAATTTCCACGAAAAGGGGAAAAAGCCGAAAAAGAAGCCGGCCGCGAGCAAGAAACAGGACAGTGGCGCACAGGAAAAAGGTAAGCCGGCGGCGGCCAACGCCTCGAAGGGTGCGTCCCAGAAAGCTGCCAAGCTGGCGGGCACGGGGTCCTCCGGGGTTCAGGTTGGTGGTGGCAAGAACACCCCTGCCAGGTCGAAAGATGCCGAACAGTCCGGAGGGGACAGGGGTTCCACCGAGAAAAAGGCCCAGGCCACCGCCGAGTCTTCCGAGGAGATGGCGAAGACCGAGCCCCGTGAAGGCGCACCTTCAGACGCAGGCGTGGATGCGCACACGGAAGGCGTTGAAGGTGCTGAGTCGCCGGCAAAGCCGGGGAGCAATGCAGAGGGCGAAGCGTCGAGCGGGGCGTCCGAGGGGCCGCAGGACCCAACCGGGGATGACCCACAACACGCGGCCAAAGCGGCTTCGGTAACCGAGGACGAGAAGGAAGAACAGGACGCCACCTCCAAATCGGAGCCGTCCTCGCAGGGGGCCGGCCAGGGCCCTTCCACCCGAGGTGGAATCCAGTTTGGCGCGGCCCCGGAGAAGGCTCAGAAATCGGGCGGCAACACGTCGAACGAAACCATGACCATCGGAGGCGCCGGCGCGAAGTCCGCGACGGGGAAGCCGAGCCAGCCTCGCAAGGGCGCGACCGGCGGCGGAATCCGTCTGGGGGACCAGGCTGATCCACCACCAGGGGAGGCGCCAGGGGGCGACCGGGAAGTCGAACAGTCGAAAACCCAAGGGCAGGGGCATCAGAAAGGCCCGAGCCCGTCCGATGAAGCGAAGCCGGCCGAGGGCACCAAAAAGGCGCAGTCCGGATTTCACCCGCGCGGGAAGCGCAACGAGATCGCTCAACCCCCGAGTGGGGAATCACAGAAACCGCCCCAGCAGGCGAAGAGTGAACCCAAAAAGTCGGACGAAGGGGAAGCGAAGCCCTCGAAGGGAGGCGAAGAAAGCAAGGCGAAGCCAGAGAAGCGGGCCGGTCAGACCCCGAAGGGGAAGAAGCAACAGGCAACCGCCCAGGGCGGCGAAGGTGGTAAGTCAGCCCCCAACGCAGTTGGTTCAGAACAGAAGTCGGGGTCCATGGGCGAGGCGGGTTCAGCCCTTCGGTCGGTGGTCAAGGAGCGGTTCGAATCTGGATTGACCGAGATTTCCGAAACGGAGTTGATGGAGGCGGTCAATGAAATCTCGAGTCAGAAAATCCAGCGTGGCAAGTTGCGCAGCCTGGTGGCGGCCCGGTCGATGAATCTGAAGATGGAACGAATCGAGATGGAAGGGGAACAGCGAGGCTATCGGATTCTTGAGCACCCCGGGAGCGAGGATGCGTCATGATTTTTACCGCCAAGGATGAATACGAAGTACCGTTTCGCCCGAATTTCGAGCTCCGTTCGGCGATCGTGTGGTTGATCGCGGGTGCAGCAGCGGCGCTCATCGGGTTTGCCAGTAATGCTTCCTGGCCGATGACGGGGATGATGATGATCTTCATCCTCTCCATGGGGGTCTATCGGGGGATTCAGGCGTGGCCCCGGTGGGCGGAAATCCGCCGAATGAGGGATGCGACCCTGAAATTCATCGATGTGGATGGGCTACAGGAAAAGATGCAGCCCGGGAAAATCTGGCTCGGGCGGGGGTACACCTGGGACAAGGAGGCCGCGAACAAGGCGTATTCGGTGCTGCGCCGGGGGCCGAGCCAGGTTATCGGCAAAGAGCCGAAGATTAACCAGATTGGCGGGGCCTATTGGCTTCAGGGCTTGAAATACGCGCAGGACGTGTACGCCTCGGAGAAGTTTCTGGAGGGGCACACGGTGATTGTCGGGACCACCGGATCCGGCAAAACCCGTCTTTACGATCTCATCCTGACGCAGCTGATTTTGAAGGATCAGTGCGTGATCGTGATCGACCCGAAGGGTGACCATGAGCTACGCGAGAATATGCGGCGGGCCTGTGAACGGCTGGGGCAGCCCGAGCGGTTCGCGATGTTCCATCCGGCTTATCCCGACCGGTCGGTACGCTTTGATCCGCTGAAGAACTGGAACCGCGGCACGGAAATCGCCACGCGTATCACCGACCTCATGGCAAGTGACGGGTCCGATCCCTTCCGTGACATTGCCTGGAACGCACTGAACTCGGGGATACAGGGAATGATCGAGGTCGGCGAGAAGCCGAGTCTGCGAAGCATCCGTGCCTACATCGAGAGTGGTCCCGGGGACCTGATCGCGCGCGTCCTGCCCGTGCATTTCGAAACCTGGTCCTCCGACTGGAACCAGCGGTTCCGGATGTTCTGTTCGAACGAGGGCGAATCCGTGGATGCGGGGAAGGGCGCTTCGGAGCAGGACCAGCAGATCACGAAGATGATTGCGTTTTACACCGATGTTGTCGCGAAGACGCACCGTAGCTCGGTGGTCGACGGACTGGTGACGGCTTACACCCACAATCGCGAACACCAGCAGAAACTTCTCGCCTCTCTTGTCCCGGTTCTGTCGAAGATGACCGCGGACGTGCTCGATGAACTGCTAAGCCCGCGGTACGACGATCTGGAAGACGATCGACCCGTATTGGACATGGCGAAGGTGATTCGCGAGAACAAGGTCTTCTACGTCGGGTTGGATTCGCTGGCGGACAGTACGGTGGGATCGTCCATCGGCTCGATCCTGCTGGCGGACGCGGCCGCGGTGTCCGGCGATATCTACAACTACGGCGGGTACGGCGACGAAGGGGAGAAAAAATCGGTCTGGTTCTGCATCGACGAGGCTTCGGAGGTCCTGAATGAGCCGGCGGTCCGCATTCTGAACAAAGGCCGAGGATCAGGGATGCGGGCCTTGCTGGCGACACAGACGTTGTCCGACGTGGAGGTGCGGATGGGCGACAAGCCGAGCGCGCTTCAGGCCCTGGGCAACATCAACAACAAGATCATCCTGCGTCTTCAGGATGGAGACACGCAGGAATACATCGCGAAATCAATGCCCAAAATGAAGGTGGAAGACCTGCAGACCGGGTATCGGGAAGGAACCGGGGATTTCGGAGAGGTCCAAACGAGCCGTTCCGGGTACAGCGAAACGCTGGAGGCCGAAGAGCTTGAGGCGGTTCCTCCGCCGCTTTTCGGCGAGATCCCGAACCTGAATATCCTGGCGACACTCGCCGATGGGAGGATGATGAAGAGCGAAGTCCCCATCCTCCAATACTGACGAACGAAGGGAATCGTTATGCCAGGTCAGCCGACCTCTCCACAACAGCCGCTGTCCAAATTCCGGCTTGCCATCGCCATCGTACTGTTCCAGACGGTGACGTTGTTTCTGTTCGCCGGGCAGAGTTACATGCAGGGAATGCTGGACTTGGAGCGGACGCTGAATGCGGCCGTCATCGGCCCGGAGGCCGAGCAGGCGTACAAGGACCGGGCGGACAATGCGTTCATGTCGACAGTGGTGGATACCGGTATCCACGGAACCGTCAAGTCCTGGGCAGGCAGTATGGCTCAGGGTTTTACGATGGGCGGGGAGGCTGGCGATCCGCATGTCAGCGAGAGTGCGATCTGGGAACAGCTTCAGGTGTTTTGGCTTGCGATCTGGGCCATGTTCTACCGGCTGTTCTCGGTCGTTGACTGGCTTCTGATATTCATCCCGGTCGGTGTCGCTCTGGTCATGGATGCCCTGTATGGCCGCGAGCGACGGAAGTGGCAATACAGTCTCACTTCGCCCCTGAAGAATGAAACGTTCCGGCACATCGTAGGATGGTCGACCTTCGTGTTGTTTTATGCGCCCTTCAGCCTGGTGCCGATGCCGATGTGGATCGTGCCGGTGATAATGGGGGTTGGAATCAGTGCCTTCGGTGGTCAGCTTCGTTCGACACAGAAACGGGTCTAGTCATAGGAGCCGTCCCTCGGGTATCCTGACAGGAACGAAGGAACGTAGAAACCGACGCAGGGAGCGTGGTTCATGGATGACAAACAAATCGATCATGCAGCACACATGCTGCATCACTACTTGGCCGCCTTGGCGGAATACCTGGATGATCCCGAAGTCCAGGAAATCATGGTGAATGCGCCCGATTCCGTCTGGGTGGAACGGGCCGGCCAACTGTTCAAGGCCGATGTATCCGTCGATGCGAAGGCACTCCGGGCAGCCATCGTTCTGATGGGGCGCATGGACGACAAAGATGTCCGTGAAGATGGGCCCAACGCCATCATCGATACCCAGATCAAAGGTATGCGCGTCGCAGCCGCTCTGGCGCCGACCGCGCGGGCCGGTCACTCGATCTGTATCCGAAAGCATCGCGAAGTGCGATTTTCCCTCGACGACTACGCCCAACAGCTGGCGGAGTTCTCGATGGAGGGTGGGCATGAAGGGTTGCCCGAGCCGCAGCCTCCCCAGCACGACGGAGCCGGACTCAAGGAGTGGGTCGACTGGCTGATCCGCACGCGCAAGAACTTTCTTGTCTCCGGAGGAACCTCGTCCGGCAAGACGGCTCTGCTGAACGCCCTGTTGCAGCATATCCCTGAAGATGACCGCGTCATGGTGCTCGAGGACGTTCCGGAGCTCGACGTGGCGGTTCCGAACCAGGTGCGCGTCCAGACCAACGACCAGACGGGAATCGACATGCGCCGACTGCTGAAGCTGGCGCTACGGTACCGTCCGGATCGCATCGTGGTCGGCGAGATCCGAGGGGGGGAAGCCTTCGATCTGATCCAGGCGATGAACACGGGACACGATGGCGGTTGTTGCTCCCTGCATGCCAACAGCGCCGTCCAGGCCCTGAGCCGCCTGGAAACACTGATTCTGATTGCGGACGTCGGTTGGCCGTCTGACGCCATTCGCAATCAGATTGCCTCGACCATCGACTACGTGATCCAGATGGCACGTACTGGTGGCCGCAGGCACATTGCCGAAATCGTCCGTGTGGATGGCTATCACAATGGTCAGTTCCAGTTCACGGATGTATTTCGGTTTGAACCCGAAAAGGCCTGATGCTGGTGGAAACGACAAGGATGATCGAAAAATGTTGATGTTGAGTCTGATGATGAAGAGCTTCGGGGGCAACCTGAAGGAGTGGTTGAGCCGGCCGCAGACCTGGTTTGCGCTGAGTGTGGGGATGGCGATTCTGTTTCTGGCGGCGGATCCGGCGCTGGCTCAGGTGGGCGATAGCGAATCAATGCCGTGGGAGGGTCCGCTGCAGACGGTGACTCAATCCCTGTGTGGCCCGGTGGCTCAGGCGGCCGCGGTGATCGCTTTCGTCGTGACGGGGCTTCTCGTTGCGTTTGGTGAGCTGAATGGGATCTTCTCGGTGATGATGCGGGTCGTGTTCGGTCTCTCGATCGCTCTGTTCGCCGTGAATTTCATGGGTATCTTCGGCGTGACCGGCGATCTTGGGTGCTGATCCGCAATGTCTTCCTGGACGTTGATGGTCAACGCCGCATGGTCATCTCGGGCGCTGCTGATCGCGGCGCTCGGGATCGTCGTGGTCCTCTTTCCGGAGGTCGCTCTGGCGAGCGGCGGCCTGGAGGTTCCCTGGCATGAGACGCTGGTTGCAATTCGGGATTCCTTCTGCGGTCCAGTAGCAAGGTCGGGGATGATCATTGCTCTGGTCGTAACCGGTTTGACCCTCGCGTTTGGCGAGTTGAATGGATTGACGGCGATCGCCATCCGGTTGTTGTTCGGGATGACCCTGGCCCTGATGTCAGTCCAGTTTATCGGGATCTTCGGATTCAGTGATGCGGAATGCGGAGCCTGATGGTGGGAGTACGGACAGACGGTGGTGTTGATGTCGGAAGATGAAGGTGAATTTGATCCGAATGTGCTCCGGCAAACGCCGTTGCGGAGCAGTCTGATGGAAGGGAAGCGGATCGCTGGCGTCGAGGACAAGCTGGTGATCGCCAACGGGACCATCGCGGCCGCCATGATCATGGGCATGTATTGGTACTGGTGGATCGTGATTGCATGGCTGTTGCATCGCTTCCTGAAGCACATCTATAAGCAGGATCCGCAGGCCCGGATGGTGTATATGCGATACGCGAAGCAAGCGGATCGGTACGAACCGTGGCCCAGGATCAATCAGAAATCGGGCAAACGCCCCCAAGGATGGGATCGGGATACGCTGTGCTAAAGATCGACCGCGAAAGACCGGACGTGGGTTACCAGAACGCCCACGGCTCCCTGGCGCAATTTCTGCCGTGGATGGCCTTTCTGACCGATGACGTGGTCATGTGCAAAGATGGGTCTTTTCTGGTGGCCTTTTCATTCGAGGGCTTCGATACGGAAGGGGTTGATACGATCGAGATCAACACCCTTATGGAGCGTATTGAAGGGGCAACGGCCGCGCTCGAGCCTGGCGCGACCTTGTGGTGGACAACGCAGAGACGACAGATCGGCATGCAAATGCCGTCAAACGACATGGACAACCCGGGGTCTCGATACGTCGAGGCCGAGTGGAGCCGGAAACTGGGGGAATCCAGGGGTTACGTCCACCGAAATACACTGGCGATCAGTTTCCCTACAGAAGGGGGGACCGGGCGTTTCTTCAACGTCTATTCGCAGGCGCTTGCGCAAGGCGACAACATGATTCAGGCCGCCCAGAAGGCGGTGAAGATGTCGCTGGGGAGCAAAAACCGGTTGATGCTGGATGCTGAAGAAACGGCAAATCTGGTGACCCGCTTCGAGAATCAGCTTTCCCAGTTTGCCGCGGCTTTGACGTCACTGGGCTTGAGACGGCTGAGGGGGAAGGAGTTTGCGGCGATGCTGCAACGGTCGGTATCACCGGGCTCGGACCAGGAGCAGGTCGCCGCCGATTTCACCAGCACCTACCTCGATACTTTCCTCGGCGATGAAAGCCTGACGGTTCACGCTTCGTATCTCCAATTCGACGGCGATAGTACGCGGTACGGGGCTACCGCGTCGATCAAGGCCTGGCCGCATTTCACCCAGCCGGGCATCTTCGACGTGGTTCAGATGGCCGATGCGGAACTGGATTTCACCGTGACGTTTCGAACGCTGGAAACGGAAGATGCGAAGGCGTACATTGAGGACGTAAGGCGCCATAACGCCAATTTCTCGAAGTCACTCACAGGATATTTCAAGGAGGCGGTATCCCAGGGTGGCGAGGAGGCTACGCCGGATAACGCCCGACTCGTTCAGTTCAATGAGACGGATGATGCGCTCACCGATCTGGGTGCTGGCGGAACCGGGGGGTTCATGCTGGCAACCCTGACGGTATTCGGCAGAACGCCAAAGGATATGGAAAAGCGGTATGCCGAAACGATGAAACTGTTGCGCAAGCGACAATTCAACCTCCTGCGGGAGAAGGTGCATCTGCTCTCCGCCTGGACAGGCCATATTCCCGGTCAGCTGAAAGAGCCCGTCCGGTGGATGTTCGTGTCGGGGGAGAACTACGCGGACTGCCTGCCCGTTCGGGCCGTCAAGACCGGCGATCCGCATAACGCCTACCTGACTCAGCAGCGGGGAGTGGAAACCAGTGCGTTGACGACACTCGAGACCGAGGACCATATCCCGTACTTTTTCAACTGGCACGAATCGGATCTGCCTCACGGCATCGTGATTGGGCCATCCCGCTCCGGGAAATCGGTGCTGATGATGTTCCTGGCATCCCAGTTCAATCGGTACAGTCCGAGCCAGGTGTTCATCTTCGACAAGGACTTGACGTGCCGGATTCCTACCTACATGCACGACGGCAAGTATCTCTGGTTGAACCGTGAAGATGCGCCCATGAACCCGCTGGCCCACATCAATACCGAAGAGGACATGCGCTGGTTCGCGCAATGGGTGGAGATCCTGATCGAGTCCCGTGGGTACCCCATCAGCGCAGAGGACGAAAAGGAAATCTGGGAGACCATCAAGCAGGTGGTGCAGGCAAAGGAGAAAGGGTTCCAGGTATCCCTGGAGTCATTTGCGATCCAGCTTCGTCAGGAATTGTACGAGCAGCTGCAGTCGTGGATAGGAGATGGGCAGCGTTCGTCGCTATTCGACAATAAGGAGGATGCGCTGAGCTTCTCCCACTGGACGGCCATGGAGATGGGCGGTCTCTACGATGACCCGCGCGCCGCCCGGGCGTTTCTGGATTACGCATTCCATCGAATCTACCAGCGACTGGATGGGCGGCCGACGATGATCTACGTCGAGGAAGCGTGGTTCATGCTGGAAGACGAGCGGTTCGCATCCAAAGTCAACGACTGGCTCCGAACTCTGGCGAAGAAGAACGCGCTTCTGGTGCTGACGACGCAGTCGCTGGAAGAGCTGTCGAACTCCAAGGCGTTCGTCTCAATGGTGGATAACATCCCAAATCGGATATTTCTGGCGAACCCGAATGCGCGAGCCTCGGTGGATCTGTACACCAAGAAGTTCGGGCTCAACGACGAACAGGTCGAACGCATACGCACGGCGATACCAAAAATGCAATACTATGTCTGTACGCCGGGTGCAAGCCGGATGGTCGAGGCGCGCTTTCCGCCGGAGATCCTGACGCATCTCCGCTCGGACGGTAAGGCGCAAAAGGCGTTCGAGGAGGCCCGTGAGCATCATGGGGAGAACTGGAAGGAGCACTACCATGAAGTCATGCGAAGTAATTTTTAGCCGGAAGACCGGGATCGTGTTAGCGATGGTGGCCGTGATGTCTCTTGGCGCGGGCAAATTGTCGGCCCAATGGGCGGTAATCGATGGCACGAATCTGGTCCAGAACATCGAAAACGTGGTGGAGAATGCCCGGCAGTACGAGCAGATGATTCGGGAATACCAGACGCAGCTGGAGGAGTATCAACGCAATTTCCAGCAGCTTGAGGATTTCGGAGATGGTGTGAGCGGTGCGCGGGATCAGTACGAAGCGCACCGTCAGGCGGCCGAGGATTTGTACGGGTCTCTGCGGGAAGCTGACGAGTTCGTTGATGAAATATACCGCGATTTTGCGTTGAGCGACGTTGAAACCTGGGAGGAATACCACGAGATGCGTAGTCGGCAGGAAGAGCAGGGACAAGCGCGGGCGAGGAATCAGGCTCAGCATGCATCCATGATTCTCGACGATATCGACAACCAGTACCAGGAGATCGATCGATTCGAGAGTCAGGCCCGGACCATCGATGGGCAGACACAGGGGTATCAGCAGTTGAGCAGCCAGCTTGCCTTGATCTCTCGCCAGAACGCACAGGTGATTGAGTTGCTCTCCCAGCAGAACATTGAGGAAGGTGCGCAGCAGACAAAAGAAGAAGCGGCGGAAAAGGCCGTTCGCGAGCGGCGCAAGGAAGAAACGGAAGCGTACAAAGAGCGCGCTACCGAGAGGTATGAGGCCTCTAAGGAGCACTTCCGGGAAACCATGGAGGGGTTCGGTCTGGAGACGAACTGATCTCGGAAATCGCTGTATTCTTTTCAGTCGGGATGGGGTACTCGTGGCCCCTCCCACACCTCCAGACACCTGCTGGGTGAAAAGGAATTTAGATCAGGGGTAGCAGGATCATGTCGAGTGCAACGGGAAATTTGGCAGGGGACGTCACCGATATCCTGCACATGGTTCTTGCGCCTCTGGTGACGCTTGAGAGTTACGCCACCAGTGTCGCCGAGCGCCTTGGGGTGGTATCCACGACGCTGATGGATATTTTTCTGGTCATTGCGGTTGTGGTGATGGGAATTCGCTTCGCGGTTTCCAACTCCATGGTGGCTCAGGATATGTTCTTTGAGCTTTTTAAGTTCATTATATTCTGGTCGGCCATCTATTGGATGGTTGGGGAATACGATGAGCTGATTGGTCGTTTTTACGATGGGTTCCAGGTTCTGGGGCAGTCGATCGAGACTGCAGGGGCTCAAGAGATCGAAGCGAGAGCGTTGCAGGCCGAGATCCAGCGTGCCGAAGGTACGGATCGGGCGCTTCCCGGTACTCATGGGTATGAAGGGGAAATGGACAACGATGTTCCCGGTATTGGGGGCGTCCAGGGGCTCGGTTCACTGCTTCTGACGATAAACCATTTTTGGGAAAATGCGGACGCCCAGACCAAGGAGAATGTGGAGGGTATGGCGTGGGGCCTGCTCACTACATCGTTTGATCGATACTACACCATGGCCTATATCGCATCAGTGATGTTGATTGCTCAGGCTATTGTGGTGGTGTATGTCTTGATGTACTCCCTGGTAATGGTGGTGCTGTGGTTTCTGAAGGCGTTGGTAATCGGTATTGGCCCGCTGATGCTTGCAATGTTTGTTGTTCCCTACTTGAATTATCTGGCAGACGGGTGGGTTCGTTTGGCGATCATTACGGGGCTCATTTACACGATGCTCTCTTTGGCGATGACGGTTTATTCCGGGTTAATGCTGGGAGTGATCGCGGAGTCGTCGCTGGTGTCGGATATTGACTGGGACTCCCTGGACAATTCGGAAATCCGGGAGTTGGTGAATATTGCAGAATTCGTGCCTTTCGCAGTCATAGCGATTACCGGTGCGTTGTTGATGACCAAGATCCCGGCGTTTGTGGAGATGCTGGTGATGGGTCGCATGCTGGGCGCAACGATAGCCGGCGCTGCAGGCGCGGGCGCTGGAATGGCCGCAAAAGCCGGCGCCAAAGGCGGCGGTAAGGCCGGAAACGCAGCGGCCGGAGCGACCAAGGGGGGAGGTAAATTGGCATGGGGCGGGGCAAAGCAAATTAAACGAGGGGCTTCAGCCGCAGCGAAATACGCGCGGGGTCGCGGAGGTTAGTTCGGGATAGTGCCTTGCGACGATCGACGGCCATCCACAGTGGCCAAGATTGGGTCTGTTGGGACTTTGGAATGAAGGAAGCCAGAGGATGAAGTGGAATCTAGGGAAGGTAATCAGGTCGGTTGTCAAGAAACAATCGGAAGACCAGTCGACCGGTAACAGCGAAGAGGAGGTGCGCGAGCATCCAGAGGCCCCAGCGGCGGATCACGCGGAAGTCGCCCCCGAATCCGCGGGGAGGGGGGGCAGTGTTCAGGCCCAACCGGGGGAACCACCGGCACAATCACCTGCGGTTGCGCTCAATGCGAAGGCGATCAAACGTCGATTCCTTCACGCGGGCGCCCTGGAAGTCGAACGCAATCGGTACTTCACGGTCGCGATCGGGCTTATTCTGGCCCTGATCGCGATGGGAATCGCGATGGCGGGGATCGCGCCACTCAAAACCGTCGTCCCCTATGTCATCGAGACGGATGATATTGGGAGGACGGAGGCGGCGCTGGCTTCCGTGGAGGAGTTCGAGCCCAATGAGGTTCAGCTCCATTATTTCCTGGCGGAGTGGGTCAATCACATGATGGAGATCCGACCCGGAGTCACTCAGCATAATTTGCAGGAAGCGTTTCAGAAAACAACGGGTACGGCGCAGGACCAGTTCCGCAACCATCTGGAGGAATACGAGCCGCTGGAACGGGTTGTGGATAATCCGGAGAGGATTACGGAGGTAAGAATCCGGTCCATGAACCGGATGTCGGAGAACGCGATTCTGATACAATTCCGGACAATTACGCGAGAGCCCAACCAGGCAGATGAGGAGCAAGATTGGAGCCTGACGGCAAATTTCGATATTGCAACGCCTTCCTCGGAGGAAGAGATACTGCGAAACCCGATTGGGCTACAGATTGAGAATTTCGACCTGCGACAAGAAATGGGGAGCAATTAGGCTATGGAAGGCACAATGCGGACGTACGGAGTATGGGTTGCGGGGCTGGTTGTAGCTGTGGCTATGCCGACGGCGGCTGCGCAAATGCCAGAAGGGGTAGGCCACCAGGCGCAGAATGAAGTGCGGGGGGCGGAGGCCTACACTTTTCCGCAAGAAACGAATCTGGTTCAGTTTCGATACGACCCGAACAGGACGTACGAAATCCTCGCAAGACCCGAAGCGCCGACCAATATCGCGCTCGAACCGGGAGAGTCGCTGGTGGCTCTGGCGATCGGGGATACCGTGCAATGGCAGACGGAGGACGTGGACGGTCATATCTTCGTCAAGCCTCTGAGGTCCGGCATCTATACGGCAGGGACCATCGTGACAGATCGGCGATCGTATCAGATCAGTCTGCGGGCAGTGGACGAGTCCTCCCAGTGGTATCAGCGCGTGTCCTGGGATTATGAGGCGCGGCAAAGCATGCTGAAACAAGGTAGCGCGTGGGGGCAAGCCTCTGGCGGCGATACAGCAGAGGCGCCGGAGGCGTCGATGCCGGATGTTCCAGAAGATCAGGATGGCAACCATCCACGACCACAGGACCTGAACTTCGGATACTCCATCGAGGGTGCGTCGGGGCTTGTCCAGAATGCGTTCGATGATGGCGACTCGATGTGGATCCGTCTGGACGATGGTATTCAGGAGTTGCCGGCGGTTTTTGTTGAGGGTCGCCGCAACAGTCAGGCTCTGGCGAACTACCGGGTCGATGGCGACTACATCATCATCCATCGCTTGGTCGACCGGGCAATGCTGCGGATCGGCGACGAAGAAGTAATCATCGAGCGGGGGTGATTCAATGGTCGAAGAGAATCAGGACCCAACCCGCGAATCGGAAGCCCCTGATAGGTCATCCGCAGAACCCCCCCAGGGGAAGATGAGCAAGAAGCTGACCGGAATCGTCGTATCGGCGATCGGTCTTCTGATGGGGGTAGGGCTGATGCTCAGCAATATGGGCGGCGATGACGAAACGGGAGGCGTCTCGGAAGAAGAGATCGGGGACGTCGAGCGTTCAGGGCCCAGTGATGATTCAGACGACCTCCTGGCCGAACTTCGCGAGCGAGAGCAGGCAGCCCTGGAGCGGCGACGCCAACGGGAGCAGGAGCTGCAAGAAGAAGCTGATGACGAAGAGGATGATGAAGCGGATATCGATGGGGAGCCGCAGATCGACCCTGGTGCGGACGAGACAGTCGAAGTAGACCCAGAAATCGAGCGTGAACGCGCGATGCGTGAGCGCGTCGCTCAATCGGACATCCTGGCGATTGACCACGGGGGTGGCGTCAGTGGCATGACGGATGACGTAAGGGGGGCCATGGGACAACAGGGGCACGGTGCTGCCCAGCAGCCTCCGGGCGCCGCGCAGGTGGGAATGCCCGGTCAGGCTCCGACACCCCAGGACCGGGGTGCAGAAGCAGCGGAACGGATGCAGCAAGCCATGGAAGGCATGATGGGCGGGGCTGGCATGCCGCCGGGTCAAGCCCAGAGTGACCAACCGAGCCGAGCCCAGCGCAACCAGCAATGGCTGGATGACCGATCCAGGCAGGATGCAGCGGATCGTACCGAAGAGGAGATCGAGGTTCGTGACCGGCCTCATGATCGCCCTGTGGTTTATGAGGGCTCGGTGATCCCGGCCGTGTTGCAGACCGCGGTGAATTCCGACCTTCCCGGAATGGTGACGGCACTGGTGACGCGGGACGTTCGCGATTCCGTTGACGGGAGCGAAGTGGTAATCCCGCGCGGATCCCGCATTATTGGGGAGTACAATTCGGATGTGCTGGATGGTCAGGACCGGCTGGTTTTTGCATTCGAACGAATTGTCTTTCCGGACGGGCGTGATATCGATATCGGCAATATGGGGGGTGCGGATGAAGCCGGGGCCTCCGGTGTGGATGGAAACGTCAACACGCATTTCTGGTCCAGACTTGGGCGTGCTGGCTTGATTGCTGCGATCACGATTGGCGCAGAGCGCCAGGCGGAGAGAGACCAGCAGGATTCGTTTATTGGCGGAGAGGCGAATCAGACGGGAACGGCCGCATCCGAGATTTTTGCTGACACTGCTGAAGATTCGCTTGATCGTCACCGGGATCGAGGCCCGACCATCACTATCCCGGCAGGCGAGACCTTCAACGTTATGGTCAACGCTGATATCGTGCTGTAAACTGGGAAAAGAACGGAGTTCGAAGAATCCAAAGGAATGGGGAAATGGTGATGGATCGCCTGAAAAACCGATCGGCCGCGCGTCGCTGGGGTGTTACGACCTGGCTGGGGGTCGTCCTGTTGGCGGCGGCGTCCGGGCCGGCATCTGGCGCGGGGCCGCTATACGAGCCCGGCGTGACGCTGGCCGATTTGGGGGCGAATCAAAGCGACTCCCCGAGTGTTATTGTTGCGCGAACACGATCCGGGGCGCGCGTCGCGCATTTCTTCCGCTCGGGAGAAACGACATCCCATCACGCAGAGGTCATCGAATCGCCCCGTGCCGCAGGGCCTAAACGCGACACCGCCATGCGAGGCGGCGGTCCGGCCCAGGGAGTTCAGATTGACCCTCAAGTAAGGCCTTATGACGGGGTGATCAATACGCGCGCTTTCCGCGCCCTGATTGATCGAGCCGCGGAGGATCAGGGCGTCCCTTCATCACTTCTCCGAGCGTTGATTCACACTGAAAGTTCTTTCCGGTCGGACGCAGAGTCTCATGCCGGCGCGGTTGGGCTGATGCAGCTTATGCCCGAGACCGCACAGCGATTCGGGGTCTCCGACCGTCGCGACCCGGTCCAGAACGTCTATGGCGGCGCTCGCTACATCCGTCACTTGATCGACAAATACGGCGACCTCGAAATGGCGCTGGCGGCCTATAACGCCGGAGAAGGTGCCGTGCGTCGTTACGGCGGGATCCCTCCGTTCGAGGAGACCCAGCAATTCGTGCCGCGGGTGTATTCACGGTTTGCGCGTTATCAGATTGAAGAATCGGGTGGACAGGTGGCTGCAAGGGGAAGCTATGTATCTCGATAGTGTCTTCAGGTCTGCCGTTCGCTGGGGCGCCATCGGTACGGCAATCGTATTAGGTGCCGGTTGCGCGGGTCTGGAAAGAACATCGGAATCCGGGCGCACCGGGGGGAATCCAGAGGCGGTGATCGTTTCGGAGTCGGAGGAATTCGAGCTGGGATACCGCGTAGAAAACATGCAGGGCCAAAGGAAACGCGGGCAAGTCTTTGATGACGGAGATCGGACGTTTTTCGCCTGGCCCCGCGATTCCAGAATCGAGTCACTGCAAACCGCGGAGGGGCAGCCGGTTAATGTCGAAAAGGTGGGCGCTTATTACATCGCCGATCGCGTGGAGGGGATGTGGTTTCTGGAAGACTCCAGCGGTAATACACGGTGTGTGCGCGATGCGCAGCTTTCGCGGAACGCTTGCAGTGACACCGTCGACGCGTCTCAGGCACGAGGTGCGCCGGGGCAAGAAGAACTCAAGAAGCGTCGGGAAGAGCTGGAGAATCGTCTTCGGGCGCTGGAACAGATGAACGGCGAAGAATATGGTACGGAAGAACACACAGATGAAGGCAGGGAGTGAGCCCGTTATGACACGAAAGATGAAAGCCATTGTGTTGGCACTTGCCGCTGGCGTCGGTGGGATGACCGTAACGGCGGCCCCGGCGATGGGGGCGAGCACCGTGTATAAGGACAACCAATCGGTAAACGCACCGTATTCTTTCGATTTCCAGTTCCGGGGGGCACCCAATGCCCAGCCGGTCCAGGTCTTTACGGACGAATACGAGACCTATATCGAGCTGCCGGAGGGTGTGACCCCGCACTACGCGCTGGTGGATGGGCACCGGGTACAGCTGAACGAAACGCCGCCTTACGTCATGATCGACGGGGCGCCGCGCGAATTTTTCATCCGAACGTCGCATGGTGAAGCGGAAGTCATCCGCCGCGGCAATCAGGTGCTTGCGGCCAACCTGGCGGATCGTGGCTCCTCCGCGTCCGGCGAGTGTGACCCCGTATGCCCGGGTGAGGAGTACATCCTTCGCGAGGGAACGCTCCTGTCCGAATCGCTTCGTCGCTATGTCCAGGACCAGGGGTGGAACGCGCTACGCTGGGAGCTGGATCACGACTACCGCATCGCGGAGGACATCCCGATGCATGGCGACATGCAAACGGCCATTCGTGGTCTCGTCCAGGCCTACCAGGCTCAGGGCGGTCTGATGGGTGTTGCCCCTCGATTCGCGGAAGGCAATCGGGTTGTGGTGATCGAGGAAGCGGATCATTCGGGTGATTTCGGCGGCGGCCGGTAAATCGAAAGGGAGTGGAAAAGATGCAAGGGATGTGGCGAAAGAGCCTGGTCGCGATCGGTGTGTCCGTACTGGTTTCCGGGTGCGCAACGCTGGGGCAGGAAGCAGCAGACGAGACCTCGCGGAAGAACGATGATGTGATGCAGCAGCTGCAGCAGTTCGAAGCGCAGCAGCAGAGAGAGCGGGAGCAGGCGCAACGGGAGCAGGATCGCGTCGGGACGGCGGATGCGCTGCCGTATGTATCGACGGAAAAGATCCCGCGGCACGAAACACTGCCTCCGGCTTTCGAGAAGGAGATCATCATTCACGAACCGCACGGCGTTCGGATCGGGAATCTGATGACCAAGCTGGGTGAGGCCACGGGCATTCGGATGACCTTCGAGTCGGATCTGGTCCGTCAAAGGGGCGCCGATGCGCCCGACAGTACGGATTCCGCCGGTGACGAGATGTCGCTTGCGGAAATGCGCAGCGCGGCGGATGCCGGAATGACGGGCGCGGATGCGCTATTGAACGACGTGCGTGTGGCGCTATCGCATCAGGGTCGCGTCCGCGATGTGCTGGATGCGGCCGCGAACGCGATGGAAGCGCGCTGGCGCTACGATGCGGAAGCGGGCGAGGTCGTGTTCTATCGCTATGTGAGCGAAACAATGCGGATCGCGATGACCGCGGGCGGAATGATCAACAACGTTACGCTGCAGACGCAGGGCGATTCGGGTTCCGGTGCGGAAAGCGAGCTCCAGATGGAAAGCGAATCCTCGATCTGGGAAGACATCGAATCTTCGCTGGAGTCGATGACCAGTTCGCAGGGAGCGTTTTCGATCTCCGACGTGATGGGCACCGTGACGGTGCGCGATCACCCGGATGTGGTCGAGGAGGTGGAGGCCTATGTGGAAAGACTCAATGAGACCTTCTCGCGACAGGTCAATGTTGACGTTCACATTTACAGTGTGGACGCATCGGAGGACGATCTGCGTGGCCTGAACTGGAATGCGCTGTTCCAGGTGCCGAATCTGGATTTCGATATTTCGACCCCCGACGGCGGTGGCGGGAGCCTGAGTGGCGGCGGCGCCGTGATCTCGGTTCCGGACCGTGCGGCCGGGCGCGCGCTGTCGAATTTCGTCGGTTCGGAAGCCTTTCTGGAAAGTCTGAATCGGGTCGGCGAGGCCAGTACCGTCACTACCACGACGTTGCAGACCGTGAACAATCAGCCGGCGCCGGTCCGGATCGGTCAGACGATTTCCTATCTGCGTGAGGTGTCCGAAACCGATACCGCGAACGTCGGCACCTCGGCGACTCTGACGCCCGGGGAGATCGATGTGGGACTGTCCATGCAGGTGCTCCCGCATGTTCAGGACAACGGGCGCGACTTGCTCATGCAGGTGATGATGAACCTGTCAACGCTCGACAACATGGAGGAGTTCTCGTCGGCGAACAATACGATCCAGCTTCCGGAGGTCACCACGCGTGATTTCGTCCAGCGCACATGGTTGCGCAGTGGGGAGGCACTGGTGCTCGCCGGCTTCGAGGAGGTGCAGGCGAATCTGGTCCGTCAGGGGCTGCTGGACGCGGACTCCTGGGGAGTCGGTGGATCCCGGCGGTCGGAGCAAAGCAGTGAAAGCCTCGTGATCGTCATCACGCCGACGGTGACCTCGGTTCGAGACCAGCTCTGAGGGGGTCACATGGAAAAGGTGAAGCTCAACGGAGAGGTGTATCTGGCGGGCCTGCAGTGGCAGGCCGCGCCGGATGAAGGCATCAGCGCCGCCTCCGTCATGAAACTGGCCTCGGACCTGGGGGGCAAGGCATCCGTCTATGCGGAATCCAGGTCCGAAGAGCATGAGGTGTTCGTCGGGATCGGACTGGCCGGCGAGGGTGATGGGTCGCGCGACGCCTCGCAGTCCCTCGCCTCGGCCATTGCGTCGCATCTGGGGGATCATGTGGTGGTCGCCCGGATCGGTGAAGACCGTTTCTGGCTCCTGATCGCGCATAACGGTGGGGTGATTCCAGGGACGGACGTATGCGGATCCAGTAGTGAGATCATTCGGAGTCTGCGAAACAATGTCGACCTGTTCGCCGACTTCCCGCTGTTGGTTTCGGAACCGGGCCTGTTCGAGCAGGACGAAGGTATCGCGTTGCTGGAAGATGTGCGCGATTGGTTGGCGGAGGCGGAAGTCCGCGATCTGGAATCGCTCGTCCAGGGTGGTGCGGCAAAGGCCCCTTTGGTGCATCTCGCGGATCCGGCGGCATCTCGCAAACGAAAGGTTCTTGCAGCCGGCGTGGCAATCGCCGTGATTGGTGTCGCCGGAAGCTGGTACTGGTACGCCCAGCAGACACCGGATATTCCCGGGCAACCTGTCGTGGAAGAAGAGGAAGAAGATCCGGTCGAGGTCGCCCGGGAGGAATATCTGAGCCAGCTGGTGTCCACGCTCGATGGATATCTCCCGAAGTCGAATGACTGGGTGCTCCCCTTGCTGGAACAGGCAATGGAGGATCATGCGCGTTCGGCGGTCGGATGGGGGTTCGAAGGGTTGGTGTGTGACCCGGGAGGCTGTCAGGTCTCGTGGGTTCCCTATTCCTCGGTCCGCCCGGTGCAGGCGTTCCCCGAAAAAGTCGGACTTTCACGGGATCGGATTCAGGTGAACGGTGATGTCACGAATATCACTGCTCATATCGAAAACCCGGAAGACGTGGATCATCGCGAAATGACGCGTCCCGGGCTCGATGATCTGCGTGACGGACGGGCGATTCGGGACGAGTGGTGGGATTTCCAGCAGCTGGCCCAGATCCGTCTCCCGGGCCTGCAGTTCGAGCACGCGGGAGAACCATCGTTGGTGCGCGAACCGGACGACCTGGTGCCTCGGGATGTCGTACGCGTGGAGGAAGGATCGATTCACGTCCGCGGCTCGAATCGAGATCAGCTGAAGGAATTGCTTACTGAAATCGACGGAACGGAAATCCGTGCCACCGAAGTCACCTATTCACCCGGTGGCGCCGTAGGGATGGGCAGCGCAGCACAATGGCGTGTGGAGCTGCAGTACGTCGCACAGCGTTAAAAAGGGACGAGAAAATGATGCAGAGAAAGACGAAAGTCGCCTGGGCGGTTGCGGCCGTTGTGTTCGGAGGCAGCGCCATGCTGGGGTCGAAATCGGTTGCGGACGAGGTCCCGTCGTTCATGCAGGAGATGAACGAGACGGATGAAACCGCACCGGAGGTATCGGAAGGACAGGAGCCGGAAGACGACGCCCCGGCGGAAGATGTTTTCGCGGAAGAGGATAACGGCAATGAGGAGCCGGACGTAGTGGATTCCTCGAGCGTGGAGCCGATCGGGGCGTCTTCGGATGCCGACGGAGAAGGTCTGAATGATGATCCGGAAATCAGCCGGGATGAGGACGCGGCTCCGACCGGCGGTGAGGATGTGGTAACGCTTCCGTCCGAGGGAATGGCGGACCCCGAGGCGGATCCGGATGAAACGGATCCAGCGATGGAACCCCACGAGATGCGCGCCAGCGAATCCGAATACCTCGAAGAGATGCGGGATCTGCAGCGCCAGTCCGAGCTGATGGAGCTGCGCAACCATGTGCTGGAACAGCGCCGCACCCATCAGGAAATTCAGCGTGAGATGAACCAGCGCCAGGCCGAACAGCGGGCGCGTCAGTCGCAACCCAGCCAGGAGGTCCAGCAGCTTCGTCGCCAGGTTCGAGCCATGGAGGAAGAATTGACGGGGGGTGATCTCGGGAGTGCCTACGATGATTCCCTCGCCCCGGACGAAGAGGTTCTGGCCGATATGCATCTGGTCAGCGTTTATGGCGATGCCCGCAACCCCAGAGCGGATGTCATCTATGGCGGTGGGCGCATGAGCGTGCAGCGCGGAGACATGCTGCCCGGTGACTGGCAAATCCAGCGCGTGGAGCGTTCGCGTATCCTCGTGCAAAAGGGAATGCGTCGATTCGAGATTGGCGTCGAAGCACCGGGTTCGGGTATGTCGTTCAACGTTTCCCGCTGATCAGGGAGAGGTGAGCATGGATCAGGATCAGAAAAAGGATTTCCTCAGCGAGCCGGATACCCCCGTGAAAGAGCCGGAGATGGCGGATCCGATCGAGGGGGAAGTCGTCGATCACTCGGATGGAGAAACTCAGGGAGGGGGTGGCCAGCCCCTGTCCCAGCCCAAGCAGACCGGAAAGGACTTTGCGCCACCGGACATCGTCCGGGTCAGGGACCTTCCGTCCTACCGTTGGGTCCTGAGTCGCGAAAAGGAACCCATCATCAAGCCATCCGACAATGTCTGGCCGTTTGTCGCGGTGATCGCGGCGCCGATACGCGAAGGGGATCATGTGTCCGCATCCGGTGAGACAATCCGGGCTTCGGAGTTGCCGGACCTGGCGGCCAACGGGACGCTTTCACTGGAAATCTGGATCATCGTTACCGGCCGAATGTGGGATCGGGGGAAAGGTCTTGTGGCCGGGCTGATCCAGGACATCGAGCGGCGATTCCCCAATGCCGTGATCCACCGTCGGGCACGAACCGCAACGGCGAACATCATCGAAGCGATCTACGATCGGGCCAACAATATCGAGCGGCAGATCGAACAGTCGGATTCCTCCAATGAACAGGAGGAATTCGACCAGATCGGTGCGTATGCGCTCGAACACGAGGTTTCCGATATTCACATCGAGGTGACTCGGGAGTCGGCGCAGATCCTCATGCGCCGGCACGGTCGCCTGAACCACTACCGGGATCTGTCGCCGGAGCGAGCGCAGGCGATTTGTGCGGCCGCATACAACACGCTCACGGAAGAAGGGTCGATATCGGATGCCTTCAATGTGCGCGAATTCCAGAATGCGGTCATCGATCGAACCTACGAAATGGGACGGGTCCGTTTTCGTTACGCTTCGATGCCGGTGGCCCCGGAGGGATTCAACGTCGTCCTCCGTCTGTTGCCGTTGGGCGTGGAGGCCGAGCACAAGACGTATGAGGAGCTGGGATATTCACCGGATCAGCGCAAAACGATTCGGCGGGCCCTGGGGAAATCCTCCGGTATGTTCATCATTGCCGGCACGACGGGATCCGGGAAATCGACGACCCTCCAGAACGCGATCGAGGGGGTCGCCATCGAGCGCCCCCATCACAAGATCCGTACAATCGAAGAACCGGTCGAGTACAATATCCGGAACGCGTCGCAGACACCTGTGGTGCGCGGAAAGGGTGAAAGTGGCAGCGAAAGCGGCGGTGAGGACAAGCCGTTCACCGACGCGATCCGTGCAGCGATGAGAAATGACCCCGACTTCCTCATGATAGGGGAAATCCGGGATGCCATCACGGCCCGGTTGGCGATCCAGGCGGCCCAGACCGGGCACCAGGTGGCGACGACACTGCATGCGGATTCCTGGAGTGGCGTGGTGGACCGTCTTGGCGTGATCGGGATCGAGATGGGGCTTTTGTCACAACCGGGGCTGATCTCCGGATTGGCGTATCAGAAACTGACGCCGGTACTCTGCCCCGAGTGCAAAATGCCGCTCGCCCAGTGGGAGAAGACCGAAGAAGCGCAGCGCCCCGAAAATCTGGAAATGCTCGAGCGGCTTGAACAGGTGGCGGGGGACGACAAGGATCACATTCGGGTAGGCCATCCCGACGGGTGCCCGAACTGTCAGGGAACCGGCGTTGTCGGGCAGACGATTTGCGCCGAGGTGGCGATCCCCAACAACGCAATGCTTCGGGCGATCCGGGAGGGGGATATCGTCGAACTGCGCCGAATCTGGCGTTCGACCCGCAACCCGGAAGACCCCTCGGATATGAGTGGACGCACGGCATTCGAACACGCCATCTGGAAGATGCGTAACGGCGTAACGGATCCTCGGGATGTCGAGCAAAAGTTCATGATGCTGGATGAAGTCTTCCACATCGACGAGTGATGGAGAACGCAGGGATGCAGGAAAGGATCCAGGGAGCGATCCAGCAATGGGCCGGATCGTGGAAAGAAAAACTCGGTCAGATGGGTCTGACAGCCGGACGGTTTTCCAGAACTGAAGGGAAGGCCGCGCCGAAAAAGGGTCAGGCTTCAAATGGATCGCCCGGCATTCAGGATCGTTTCGATCGTTTTCAGGCCAAAAGGGCCTTTAACGGCCGCACGCGGGCGGATCTCTACGAAGACCTGGCGGCGTTTCAGGACGCCGGCATTCCCCCGTTTTCGGCGATGCAGTCGATCAACGAGATTCACCATCGCCAGCGCCGCAGTCTGCTCCTTCTGGGGAAGAAGACGAAGAAGCCGTTGTGGCGCATGTCGGATGAATGGATTCGAACGATCGAGAAAGGCGGGACCGTCGCGGATGCGCTCGCCCCCTGGGCGGATCCGGCGGAAGTGACGATGATCGCGGCGGGGGAGGAGTCGGGCGAGCTTTCGGAGGCGTTGCGGGAAACCTCCCGCCTGACCCGGGCCCGGGGTGAAATGATCAAGACAGCCATCGGGAAACTGATCATGCCGGTGATTCTCCTTGCCGCTCTGTTCGGTTTCGTGTTTTACATCTCGGCGACGATCGTGCCGACCGCGCGCGAATTGCTCCCCCCGGATCAGATGCCCTGGCTGGCGTCGGCCTATTTCGGGTTCGGCGAGTGGATGCTGACCTATGGGCCGGGCCTGCTCATCGCGTTCGGGGTATTGGTCGCCGTCATCTTCGGGAGTATGCCGGTATGGCGCGGTCGATACCGTAACTGGGCGGATAAGGTGTTCCCGTGGACCTTTTATCGGATGATGCAGAGTGCGTTCTTTCTCTTGACGCTCTCCGCCATGCTTCGGGCGGGGATCCCGCCGATGAAGGCGCTGACCGGCTTGAAGAAATACGCACGACCCTGGATGGCCGAGCATCTGGAACGCATGATGACCCGGCTTCGAGCGGGCGAAAAAGAGACGCAGGCGCTGGATAGCGGTCTTCTGATGGACAGCATGAGTGATCGTCTGTACATCTACAGTCGGCTTCCGGATTTCTCCGTGGTCATGAACAGCCTGGGTGGGGATGCCATCAAAGACCTGCGCGAAAACATCGTGAAGGTGACGACGGCGGTATCGACCGCGGCAATGCTGGCCCTGGCGCTGTTCGTGGTCGCGACCGTGTTCTCTCTGGGGCAGGTCAGCTTTTCCATTCAGGGGCAGGTTGATCAGCAGGAAGTTGCCCCATAAAGTAATAAGGCGGGAGACGTAAGCAGCCCGCCCGCGCGGTCCGGTCGCAAACGGGCCGCTTACCGGTGAAAGCCGGTGGAACTCTCCTGATTCGGGAAATGGCGGAAAGGGAGAGCAACAGTCATCCGCGACCGGACCCGTAATCATAGGTCGTCGGAGATTTCACTAAGGCAAAAACGCAACAAGCAAGGAAGGTGACGAAATGCAACACTTCAACAAGGACGTCCATCGGAAGGTTCGCGGGTTTACCCTGGTCGAAATGCTGATCGTACTGGCGATCGGTGCATCGGTACTGTTCGGGGTCTTCTTGACGGTGAGTGCCGTGCAGAACCAGCAGGCCGCGAACGAGGCCTCGGAGAACCTCAACCTTTTCGCCGCGGAAATTCAGACGCTGTTCCGGGGGCAGTCCGATTTTTCGGATATCAGCAACACCGTGCTTCTGGATGCCGGTATCGTGCCGGGCCCGATGGAGCAGGGCGGTGAGATCGTGACCGCCTGGAACGATGATGTGGTGGTGGACCACACGGACCTGACCGGTACGTCGGGGACCGACAACGCGTTCGAGATCAAGTATCCGCTTCCGGAGGCGGCCTGCACCAACGTGATCCAGGCGGTTGAAGGCGCCTTCGCGGAGGTGCGGGTGGGTGGCTCGACCATCAAGGATGCCAACAATCGTGAGATGGACATTCCGACGATGGCCTCCGAGTGCAGCAGTGGGGGAGACGAAGTAACGGTGGACTTCATCCAGGGTCGGTAATTCGCCCCAATCGCCGGCTGTACAGGGGCCCGGCCCGGGGCGGCCTGGGCCCCTTTTTTTGACGAGGAGGCATGAATATGGACAGCCAGACAGTCAGGGATGAAGCTGTGGTGGGCATCGCCCGACCGAGGCGTCGAAAGCAGTCCGGTTACGTGACCCTGATCGGGATGTTGATGGCTTTGGCCTTAGCAATAGGTGCATTGCCCTGGGTGATCGAAATGCAGGAAAGGGATCGGGAAGCAGACCGGGCGGAGAAAACGGGGAAACAGCTTGCCCAAATCTCGGCGGGGCTTAACCAGTATATGTCTGAGATCCAGAGTGGAGAAGGTCACCCGGAGGAAATCAATAGTCTGGCACCCTTGCGGCCCGAATCTTGTGAGCCCGCCGAAGCAGTAAAAGAGGAAGGGTTTATTCCATGCCATGTTGCTTCGACGGATCGCTCCGATACATATCTGCGCGGTGATTACGAAATCCAGTTAATCGAGTTTGGGGCAGACGACGAAGGCATTGAGGTGCAGCTTCTGCTCGAAATTGAAAATCCACGCAATCCCGATAGGCGGGCGGCTATTGCCCAGTATGTGGCAAATGAAGTGGCTTTATCTCAGGAAAGTGCTTCGGCCGGGTTCTATGATGGCGTGTATGCCAATATCGAACGAGATGTATTTGATGGGCAAACGCCTGTGTCTTTGATGGATCCAGAGGACCTTTATCGAGATGTCGACGGAAATCTAACCGTGGAAGATGCGAATAATCATGGTCGCCTTTTGATGGTTCTGAGTAATCGGGCCACCGATGACCGTTGGCTTCGCGTAGATGGGACGAATCAGATGGAAGCCAATCTCGATGCTGGAGATAATAGCATCGTCAATGCGGATTCGATCGATGCAGCGGGAAATCTGGTGCTTGGCGAAGACGCATATATTGGTGGAGGAAGTGTCATACAAGAGAACCTCGAAGTCGATGGCGATATCTCTGGTGGGAGCGACATCATCAGTGAAGGCGACATCGTAAGTGAAGGTAACATCTTTACGGACGGTGATATTGTGGCCGAAGAAGGGAATGTCGTAGCAGAAGATGCGTTTCTGGAAAACGCGGGTATGCGTGCGAGTACCGGCGTTTTTCATCAGGAGGTGATTGATGCTCCAGGAAGCGTGGACTTCCAAGGGAATTGCGGAGACGGGCTGGAGCCAAGGATTTTTACTTCGATACAAAGCGTGATTGGCCATGATGCTGGTAACGGCGCAACCGCAATCCATGGGATTCGAACGATTGTCGATGGCGGTGGTGGGAGTTACCAAATTACACCGCAGGTAATAGGTCCGGAGACAAATTCGTGGCAAAACACGGAGGCGCAGGTGGTGGTCATGATGGCCTGCGGGCCAAACTAGTTGGGAGGCTGTATGCGGGTAGCCGGGTTAGTGATTGCGGTGAGTGCCATGGGGATGAATGTCGTCGCTCAAGCGGAGGAAGAATACCAGGCGCCGAGGGATCAGTACGGGTTCAACGTTGAAGACAAGATAGAGCAGCGTACGGAGATTGATCTGAGTGAAAATGAAGGAGACGACGTGGAACGCGAGACCATCGGGGTGGAGGGGAAGCCGTTGGATGTCCGCTATCCGGATTCGGGGCCAAGTGGGGGGTGGAAACCGAATGCTGAAGCAGGTTTTCCGGAAGGGCATGAAGAGTGTATTGACGCCGGCGGGGTATTCGTTGGTGGCGAATGTGTCGGCGCAGACCCGTGAGTTGCCGATGGGGAGAGAGGTATGATAGAATTCGTAAGCAGTAGGGTGGGATGGATTCTGCGAAGTAGGGGGAGTCAGGTATGACTCAAGTAAATGCGCGAAAGACGAAGGTGGCTCTGGCGGTGGCTATGGTCACGATGACCGGGATGTCGGTTTCCGCCATGGAGAATGGTGAAGATTCGGAAAAGTTTGATCTTGATGCCACCCTGGAAGAGCGGGGCTTCACGGAGGAGGTCATCAGGGGAGAGCCCAGGGACTCTTCGGAGCGAGAATCACCGGACGTGGATTTCGCTGAGTTTGGAGAGGATTCGTTCGGAAGTTGGAAGGGAGGTGAGTCACCCGGTCTGGCTTGCGAAGCCATGGGACTGGAAGAAGTTAATGGCTCATGCGGTATGACCGATGAACAAGCCTGCAACGAGGCAGGTCTTAATTGGGATGGTTCGTCATGCACGATGACCGAGCAGGCGATGTGTACGGAACTGGGCCTGAGCTGGGACGACGGATCGGGTACTTGTTATGACCCGGATAACGTGATTGCTTCGGAGCCGGTTGCGAGTACTCAATGCACGCCCGGTCAGGTCTACGTCACCAATAAGAAGTCTGGTGGTTATGGTAATAGGGGCCAGATTCGGTGCGCTTCTGATGGGGAGACCTTGGAAGGAGTTTTTGGTGGAGAGGTGAAAGGAACGATCCCGATGGGGGAAGAAGGCGATATATATTACGGTGGTGCTGGTCGATTCGTTCAGCATAACCGGATGTTAGTCAGGAACTGCAGTGACACACAATGCCAGGCAAGAATAGTGATTAGTGGATGGCGGCCGGTATCCGGCAGTTTCTACAATTCGGAAAATGGCTGGGTTTCATTGGGTAACTAAATGTGGATTTAAGCAAGTAATCCGCATAGAATGGGCCCCGGATCACATCCGGGGCCTTTTTTTATGGACAAACGCCGAATGTCCGAGTATCGTGCGCGGGAAGTCGATAGCGCGGATAACGCGCTGATCTGGCTGTTTTCATCGGGGCTGGATGGATGACTGGCTCCGACGATGCCCGCAAGCAGGACCCGGACGGCGACTCGCGTGCCCTCGAGTCCCGTCCTTCTTCATCCGATCTCCTGCCTCACGAAGCCTACCTCCTCAACCTGGGGAGCCGGGAATCCCGGGAAACCATGCGTTCGGTAATCCAGTCGATGTGCTGGATGCTGCGTGAATGCCAGCCGGCCGACATGGACTGGGGATCACTTCGTCGCTCGGACGGGCAATCCCTCCTCGCCTCGTTGCAGGACAAGGGGCGGTCTCGATCAACACAGGCGCTTTATCTGAGTGCCCTGCGGGGTGTCCTGAAAGAAACCTGGCACCAACGGCTGATCGACGGTGATGAATACCACCGGATCGTGGATATTCGGCCGTACAAGGAAAAGCGGCTGCCCAAGGGACGTGCCCTCGAATCGGACGAGATCGACCACCTCCTGAAAAAGCTGGAGGCCTCGGACCACCCTTCCGCCATTCGCGATCGCGCGATCATCAACGTGCTGTACAGCTCGGGGATGCGTCGGGCCGAACTGGTCGGCCTGGATCTCGACGATCTCTGCCCGGAGGCCGGTGGCCTCCGCATCCGGGGGAAAGGCAATCGCGAGCGCATCGCACCCGTCGATGATGAAGCCTGGGAGTCCGTGAATACCTGGATCGATGATCTGCGGGGCGAAGAATCGGGCCCCCTCTTTCTCCCGATGACCAAGGCCGGCAAGCTGAAGTGGAAACGCATGACCGGCCAGGGAGTCGCCTACCTGCTCGAGAAGGCCTCGAAGAAAGCCGGTACCGAACGCACCCTGCCCCACGATATGCGGCGCACCTTCATTACCCACCTGCTCGACAACAACGAGGATATCCTGACCGTGGCCGACCTGGCGGGACACGCCTCCGTCGAGACGACCCAGATATACGATCGCCGGGGGGAAGCGACCAAAAGGGCCGCAGTCGAACGGCTGCGGAAGGATCGAAGAAGGAAGGATTAGGGGTATCCCCCGCGGAGGTGCCAGGATGGCGCGCAATCTGCGACTCACCGAAGAAGAAGCAATCCGGATGGGGCTGATTCCATCGAAATCGCCCTCCTCGGCCCGTGGCCGCCAGCCGCATGAAGGGGAGCCGAAAGTTCCGGCCGTCGCCGGGAACAGGCGCCCTCGACATGCCCGGCCGGGGGAAAAGATTGATCCGCAACGGATCCTCGCCGGAGAGCTGAAGCGCCGATTGGGGGACGAGGCGGTTCACGAGGAAGTGGCCGGCCTGATCCCCGGCCGCAAGTACCGGGTCGATATTCTCCTGCCCGCCTCGAGCATCATCGTGGAGTTCGACGGGTTCCAGTACCACCGATCCAAGAGTGCGTTCCAGAAAGATCGCGAGCGGCAGAATCACCTGGTGATGGCCGGTTACCGGGTGCTGCGGTACTTCAACAAGCAGGTTCACGAGGAACTGGATAGGGTCGCGGAAGAGATCGTGGTTTTTCACCGGAGCGTGGTCCAGAGATAGAAAAAGGCCGCCATTTCTGGCGGCCTTTTCTTTGTGGGGCGGCGATCGCAGGAATCGTTACTGAGCGATGGGCCCCACATCGTGGCGCACTTCGACGCGGCGGTTGGCTTCGCGGCCTTCCTGGGTGTCGTTGGACTCCGCTGGCTGATGGAAGCCGTGGCCTCCGTATTCGATGGCCGATTCCCGCACGCCCTGCTCCACCAGGAAGTCCCGGACGGCGCGGGCCCGACGTTCCGACAGGTCCAGGTTGTATTCGTCCCCGCCGATGTTGCAGGTATGACCATCGACCTGGACCGTTGAATAGGCGGTCCGAGGGTCGGTCAGCACATCGGCCAGTTCCTGAAGAACGGCCCGGCCTTCTTCCCGCAGGGTTGCTTCGTCGAACTCGAACAACGTGTCGGCATCCATCACCGTTTCGGTGATCAGGTTCTCGACTTCGGAGTCCACAAAGGCCTCCGGAGCCGGGATTGCCTGCTCCACTGGGGTTCCCGGGCGCTCATCGGTGTCTTCATCCTCGTGCCCGGGATCACGTGGATCGGTGGGGTGTTCCTCTTCTTCATCATCCCCAGGGTCACGAGGATCAGAACCGCGTTCGTCCGGATCCGGGGCCTCGCGTGAATAATCGGGCTCTTCCGGCACGGCCGGCGTCACTTCCGGTTCGGGTTCCGGCTCGGGCTCCGGCTCGGGTTCTGGTTCGGGCTCGGGCTCGGGCTCGGGCTCCGGTTCCGGCTCGGGCTCCGGTTCCGGCTCGGGCTCGGGCTCCGGTTCCGGCTCCGGTTCCGGCTCCGGTTC